>NZ_NUMC01000080.1:0-9884 GCF_002577655.1 Bacillus sp. AFS040349
TCAACATTTATAGAGGGAGGATTTTTTTGAGATTACAAAGGTTTGTTTCTTCAATAGGGGAAAGTTCAGTACCGGAAGATATCCACGCTCAAAATACTAGGAAAATTCGACTGATTTCTTTAATGTTATACGACAAAGAAAAAGTTGGAGAAGTAGATTTTGATTCTTTTACTCTTGATGATCTTGTATTAGCAAGAGAGGAAATTATTGATTATAACTCTGACGAGTTCGATGAAGGACAAGTCGACTTCTTTCCTAATGCTGAAAATGGATTATATCATGTGAATCGATTAGCTCATATATCTAAAAAAGTTAAATCAATTCAATCCATTAGGAAAAAGAGGAGGTTTTTTTAGTGGCTAAGTCAGCTTATCTATCTAATGAATGGTTAATGGCTGCTTATAGCACTGCAGATAATTTATTAGTAGCCAAATTAATGCATGATGAAGGAGTTCCACTAGCACCGGAATTAACATTTTTTGTAGATTATCACTCCTACAAATTTTCGTTATTTTGGGTGGCGCTAGGTGAACTCTTTTTTTATGAGAAAGTAAGCGAAGGTAATAATGGAAGTACGGATGGAGAGTATCTCATTACCTGCAAGGAGCTGTCTGAAATATACAAGATGAAAGAGCTGCTAAAAGGGACTAAGGATTATTTTATGTTCTGGGAAGAGTGTACTAATCTTGTTGATTTTCTTGATGTATCAGCGGAATTATTCGAACTGTCTATTAAGGGCGAGTTTACAGACAATGGACTTCTTCTGAAATTCGTAGGAGATCCTTATTACTCTGAATTTTTTACACTGTTGCAAGGTATTTTTGAATTTAAACAATATCTAATCCTATTTCTAAATACCTGGAAGGAGAAGATTAATACAATTTCTAAATTAGGAGGAAATAAATATGACTCAAACAGTCAACGAAGTTCACATTCAGCTTAAGGAGCATGGGGCTGTAGTGAATAACTTATGGAATGGTATGTCTGTTAGTAGGAACTATATCTCACCTACAGATTTAGCACTATCGATGTTAGATATTTTGGAGGATAGCGAAATTATTAGGCATTTGTTATCAACAAATACCTTGGTTGAATTATTTACTCCATATCTTGAAGCGGATAGCTGGGATACTGGTGAACATGAAGAAGATCTTATTCAGATTATAGACATGATAACCGGAAATGTACCCGATTATGGAGAGAAAGCAGTTAAGTTATTGTTTACTCAACTTAGTAGTCGCTTTAATCCTATGGAGCTTTCTGTTCAAGAAACCAATAAGATTTTAAAAGTATTTATAGATAAATTTAGTAGGACCAACTTTAGTGGAGAGTATGAGTACACTCTATTAATTGATCTCTTCTGTAAGATACTTGAGAAAGTCAATTTACTCGGAGATCGTTCGGTTCCTTTCTTATCGCCGATTTTAAGGAAGATATATCAGCAAGCTAACTTTCTAGATGATAAGGAAATAATAAATAGTCTATTTGAGGTGACAGCTTCTAAAGCTGATAAAAGTGCAGTATTACGTGTATTAGAGCCGTATATCAAGAAAGAAAGAGTATGTTCAAGCCCATTGCTCCCGAAAAATTGTTTTATCTATCAAGAAATGTTGGATGGGAGAGTTTTAGTTGGAATAGAGGTTGAAGCTCAACGATTTGATGTTAAGTATCATCGTAGGGATTTCAAACAAGTAGGGCATCCAAACATGCTTTTTTTATTTAAAATAAGTGGTCAAGAGGTATTGATGTCGCAATTAGTGTGTATAAAAGATAAATTACTTAAGCCAACAACTCAATTATATCGTTACCCATTCAGTAACGTATTTAAAAGTTTGTCATGCTGTTGGCCAGATTTGCAGTCCTATAAGGTTAAGGATTTATCAATGGTAGGTACACTTCCATATGCTTTTATAAATTCCCCAAATAATGATCATGCGTACTTTGGTGAGAATTTAGGAGAGAAGTTTTATTTTCTACAAGATAATGATTTTAATCATGAAGATCTAACTCCAATTGAAGATGGTTTAACCCTTTCTGATTGGCTAGAGTTACAGAAGTTTGAAAAGAAGTAACTGTCTTTTTTCTAATGAATTAAGAATATAATACACATTTTAGGAGGATAAAAAAATGTTTGAAAATCAATTAAGTCTATTTGGTGAGAATGTTAAGTTTATTAATAAAGAGGAAGATAAGAGTAATGAAAAGCAACAGGCAAAAAAGGAAGATAAAAAGTCGAATAAGAAAGAAGTCGTTTCTTCAGCAAGTGATAAAAAAGAATCGAAGAAGTCAGTTGCAGCTAAGACTCAAAAGGTCTTTGAAAATATTAAAGAAGATTGGACTATCCATTATTATTCTAATACTTTCCAAGTTACAGAGTTTGTA
Organism: Bacillus sp. AFS040349; assembly: GCF_002577655.1. Lineage (NCBI taxonomy): Bacteria > Bacillati > Bacillota > Bacilli > Caryophanales > Bacillaceae > Bacillus > Bacillus sp. AFS040349. The sequence continues at coordinate 2,383 of NZ_NUMC01000080.1, forward strand.
AATGATATACCGGAGAGTGGTATTTCCACTGAGCAATTGAGAGAAGAAATGGCTAAAGAATTCTTTGAAATGAGTAGGGATCGTACTTTTTGGGATATTGATAAAGAGAATAAACGACTGTTTCCTCGTATTACAGGAGGAGCAAAAGGATGATGAAAAAAGGAATTCACACTTACAGCTGGTCATTAACTGATCTACTAAAAGAGGGATTAACACCTTTTAATATTGTTGCCTCTAAAGACGGACGTTTATATGAAATTAGAAAGAGTGAGTTTGGGACGATGTCTGTTCCAGTTCAGTCTCTTCAGCGATTAGAAGAAGTACCTACAGGATTTCAAATGGATTTACCAAAGATACCAGGATACTTGTTAGAGCGGGTTGTAACATTCTTTCGTGATTACTGTTTAGAATTTGATTATGAAGTAATGGTTCAATTTTTTTGGAACAAAGAACTAGAAAGTTATGAGGTTAGATGCCCGATTCAATCCGTTTCTAAAGTAGAAGTTTCTTTCACGGAGTCTATATATTCAGAGGACCTTGTAGAAGTACTTCAAATTCATTCACATAATTCAATGCCTGCTTACTTTTCACCTACTGATAATTATGATGAAAAGAGATTTTTTATCTATGGTGTTATAGGAAACTTGCATACACATAAACCTTCAAAGGTGTTAAGAGTAGGTTTTAATGGATTCTATTATGAATTGGATTATGATCAAATTTTTACAGATTTTGATATTACAAGATATAGAGAATATCCTCTTGAATGGAAAGACAATGTTTCATTTACAAGCCAAATTAATGGAAAGGAAGAAAGATAATATGGAATCTTTACATATTTTAGAACCAGGAAGAGAGAAAATATATTTTGATATTGTACAAGTAGGAGCTGGCGCCAATGGCGGCCAGTTCTTTCGTTCATTATGTCAGGATATTGCAACTCACTTTAGATCCTTTAATGAAGATAATCAGGACGTTACTTTCGGGGTAAACATGCTTTTGTGCGATGCTGATCGCTATGAAGATCACAATTTGTCAAATCAATTGTGTACTCAAGAAGATATTGGTGAATTTAAAGTGGATGCGTTAAAAGAACGGTATGAAGAAGTTTACGGATTAAGTATCGGTAGCATTCCACGATATGTAAAAACGAAAGAAATGATTGACCAATTATTCTCAGATAAAGGTATCTCAGATAAATATCAAACAGTAAAAATTTTAGTGGGAATGATTGATAATAATAAAACAAGACAATTGTTTCATGATTATTTTTACTCTGATGATATTGAAAATCTAATTTGGATTGATGCTGGAGTCACAGGGGTTAATATTTCTTCTAGTGATAGCAAAGTTATTAGGGAAAGCGGATTTAGTGGGCAAGTTGTAGTAGGTTTTAAATATAGAGGAAGAGTGATATTGAAACCCGTTACAGATGTCTTTCCAGAAATGCTGGAAGATGCTAAAAGTTCGTTTCCTGACGAGTCATGTGGGGAATTAATTATAAATAATCCACAACGAAGTGCTACAAATCGGATGGCTGCTACAATGGCTAATAATGTAATGAACAATTTATTTCACTCACAAAGGATATATAGTCACATAATAAACTTTAATGCTCAGACATGTATGAGCGGAGGAAGGACAGGCTTTATTACAGAAGAAGATATTAGTATGCTTGAAAATCTAAAATCAACTGAAGAATAGGGGCTTTCGCTCCTATTTTCCCCACTTAAACCACTATACTAACTTCAAATTAACGTTTTCAAAATTTGGAAATATTGATTAAAATATATTGCTATGATAAAGTAAGACTATATGACTATTTTTCCAGTAAAAGCAAATATATTATACATTTGTATGTGTTATATTAGATTTATTTAATAACTAAGAGGGGACGAAATTAAATGATATGCCAAACAATAGAATAAAAATTACTATTAATGTAAAAAACTCAACTAAATTAACATTAGAACAAGCACTTAACTACTTCCATAAACATGAGTTTATACAAATTTACGGTATACATAGATTAATTCCACTAAATACCCTTATTGAATTATTAAATATATCACGGTCCTCATTTGAGAGAACATTGTTTAAAAATGATTACTTTAAATATTATGAAATTACTGGAGAAAATTTACCGAGAAATAAATATTATGTAGATCAGAAAGACTTATTAGACTTTTTTGTTAATCATTGTAATTTGAACTTTAACAAGATTGTTTATAATGATAATGGAGATAAACTTGTACTTCATAGGCTTTCTAAAGGTTCTATATCAATAAAAGACAAAGAGTATTTAGCTGAATTATTATCTTCAGGTGCTTGGTTTTCTAGCAAGATGATGGAAGACAAATTTAATAGAACCAGAGCCATAATTTCTAGGTTATCTAATGTTATTGATTCCGTAACTTTTTCATTTCCACAGAGTAATCGTCATTTTAGACGCTATTTAATATATCAACCAGATGATTATTATCTTCATATCATAAAGAACTACGAAAAATTTACGAGGTTAATTAAAATTATTGAGTAATCTATAACATAATGCTATAATATTCCCATATGTAATTTATGTTTGCTCATTGAGCCTTTTGTTGAAGTTTTAAGCCCTATGGGTGGTATTTTTCCTTATTGGAGGAAGTATGCCCCATAGGGCTTTTTTGCGTTTATTAAATATAATGGAGGATTTTAAAAATGTTCATATCAATAGTTTTAACTCTATCAATTCTAGTATTGAGTTGTTCACTTTATTTGTTTTCTAAAAGTGCTGAGATTAGAGCCAAGACACGAACAGAGGCTCTGTATACTTTTCAGATTACAAAACAAAATGAGTCGATTCTTACTCAAATTAATAGGATAAGTGAAAGTAGTATACAGAGTGAACCATTACATAATCCTATAGACAACGTCGAAGACAGGTTAGTAATGGATGTACAAATTACAAATGATCAGGTAGAGCAAGAAGAACTATTATTAAATCCAGCAACTGAAATTACAAATGAAACATTACTAAGCATTGAAGATCTTAAAGAAGTAGAAATAGATAGTCTGTCGGCTGCATTTCTAGAAAAAGTTAATGCTAAGGAAGATATACACACTCTAGTTGACGCTGTGTCTGAGGAGGAAAAAACGACTCAAGGCAGTGTAGAGCTGGAATTACAAGAACAAGATACTAAAAATTCCTGGTTTAATTTTAAAGAGGTTGATTTATTCCTATGTGACCGACCTGAAAAGGGGCTCTATTATATTGCAGGAAAACTCATTGAAAAAATCGATGAATATACTGCTTTTATTGGAGATGGAACAGCTGACAGAATGTTTGAGCATCAAAAATTATCTTCTTATGAAGAGGGAGATATTATCATTGCTCAAATAAGTGTTAGTAATCATATATGGACAGTCTTGAATGTTTGGGGAATCAATGATGAGAGTACTTACTTAACAGAAAGTAGTTTAGGTAACACTCATGTATCTTAAGAAGTGGAGTTAAAAAGAGGTGAAAGATCTCTTTTTACTCTCTCTGATAGGATTAGTGTTAATGGGTTTATAGTCCTATGAGAAAGGGTCATACTTACAAAAAATAAGTATTTTTTACTTGAAATACTTTACAAGCATACATATATACGTATAATTGTAAGAGAAACTTGAAAAAAATGTCGTTTTTGGAAATTGGAAAATGGGAATTTTGGAATAAATAAATATGTTAAATTTTCATATTGGAGGGAAAAGTTATGGCAAAAAATGATATTTATATTAGTAAAAATGAATTGATCGAACGTACTATGTTGTTGGTTGGAAATTATTTTGTTAGAGAGGCTCAAGACTTATGTAATGAAAAATCAGGGAATGGAAACTTAGAAATCATATTTGCCATGAAGCAAAACCCTAGATTAAATCATAGCTATAACGTAAAACCTGAAATAAGAAACGGTAGTCTACATATTTCCCATCCTACAAAGGAATATAACGAAAAGCTACTACGATTAAATAATGAGATTGTATATAGTATTGTAAGTATTTATATCTCTAGTAAAGCAATTGTTCAGGGGACAATTACCTTTATTTTTGAAAAGGGTAAAATAATAGATTGCAAGTTCAGCAGCTCATTTATTTATAGAGATCTAGAACGATAAATTTGTTAAATATTCATATTGGAGGGGAAAGTTATGGCAAAAAATGATATTTATACTAGTAAAAGTAAATTGATTGATCGTACAATGTTGTTGGTTGGAAATTATTTTGTTAGAGAGGCTCAAGACTTATGTAATGAAAAATCAGGGAATGGAAACTTAGAAATCATATTTGCCATGAAGCAAAACCCTAGATTAAATCATAGCTATAGCGTAAAACCTGAAATAAGAAACGGTAGTCTATATATTTCCCGTCCTACAAAGGAATATAATGAAAAGTTGCTAAGATTAAATAACGAGATTGTATATAGCATTGTAAGTAATTATATCTCTAGCAGAGCAATTGTTCAGGGAACAATTACCTTTATTTTTGAAAAAGGTAAAATAATAGATTGCAAGTTTAGCAGTTCTTTTATTTATAGAGATCTAGAACGTTTTGGAAAAGAAGCATTTGATTTAGAAATAGACTTTCCTGAAGAAGAAGACTTAGTATAAAGGTATAGGTGATTTTATGGAAGAAAATAAACCGCTAATACAATTTGAAGATGACACCATTCTTCCAAAGCTACCTTCTGATAGTAACATGAATGAATGGATGCTCGAATTCCTTTCATTTATACAGCAATGGGGGCTTATAGCCTGTGTAATTTTTTGTTTAATATGTTTGGTACAGGTCCAATATTTTAAAGCAAGAAAAAACCCACAGGCTTCAAGGTTTTGGAAGTTTATTGCGTGGGGGATGGCTTTCTTAACTGTATTCTGTGCCGTTTTTCCATATGTAGTGTTAAGGTTTTACTAGCGTTATCCACCATGCTCCGTAGAAGAACGGAGTTTTTTTATAACTATCAATTCACTTTTGTGAAAAAATGTCGACAATATTTAAGAAGGAAACTATAATAGAAAAAACATATTATACTATACGTATATATGTATAACAAATAGGTTAGGGAGGATAATACAAATGCCAACCGCTAAAATTATTCCGTTTCCAATAGATAAAGCAAATAAGATAGATACTGGTAGCCAAGTAAGTGTCTATGATCTGTTTCCAAAACAGGTAGTAGACGACTTTATGGAATATCACAGACAGTCTAGTGATTGGAGAAATCATGCACGAAAAAATACAATTTATGATGGATACCCTTGGGTTGCTCCATGTGATCCTGTAGTTGAAGGACTTGTTTGGTATACAGATGAGATGAAAGGATTTGGTGTCTGGGTCCTGAATAAATCAGGTGAGGAAATTCAACTAAATAAACAGTTTGATTTTGGCTGGAGCCCCTTTGTTAGAAAAAGTACTGCCCCACCTCATGAGCCTGTCCATATTCAATCCGTTGAGATTCGTAATTATCTCATATGGTATGTAGATGAAGACGGATATGGCCAGTATGGTATGTTACAAAAAGATGGGACAGTTTGGTTACCACAGGAAAAGCCAGCAAATTGGGAAAGTTAATATCGGTTTGTTTTTAATTCTGGAATATTGAACCTGTCATTACAAAATAGTGCCGTTTAAAGCATTGAATAAAAGACGTATGATGTGAAATAAGGAGTTTATTAAATTATGAATGACAGTTTAAGATTAATGATTTATTAGTCTATTAGGTATATTCGTTTGTGTGGTAGCTTTAATATTCTTAGGTTAGTTTAACTAACTTCAAATTATGCTTATATAGTTCAGTAAAGAACTAAAATGCGACATAAAGAAACTATTAACCAACGAACGGATAATAGCCTTATGAATCAAAATATAGTAATAAAAGTTCGTCGATTATTGATCTTAGTCTTTGGGCTTTAACAGATTGTTTGCCAGAAATACTACATACAAGTAGGTATTTGTTAATCGTTGGTTCTAAAAAGGGATGAATAAGAAAAGTTTTGTTCATTATTGCCTCCTATTAGAAAGATTTACTCAGTGAACAATCTATTCATCTTATTGAAAATTGTTCCGACTATCTAAAGACGTGAAATAAGGTGGCAGTTTATATAAGAGAAAATTACTTTGTTTTTCGCTTAATAGTCAGACATAAAAAAGCTATAACCCATCGATCAAGTAATAGCCCTTAAGGAGGTAAAGTGTGAACTATCTTGTGATGAGCAACTTTTCCAAGGTTACTCATCACCATGACCATGAAGATGATATTTCATTAGTAATATATTAAATAAATATGTTAATGAACTGGACAATTGTTGATTTGCGTCACAATTCGCTTAATTAACGACTATATTGTGATCTTCAAAATTCTTTATTGCCAACTCAACAGTTGAGATTCAGTTAATCTTACCAGGAGACATCTATTCTATATGAGATAGACACTACTACCTAACTCCAGAGTATGGTGTTATTCTTATAACAACTTAGTAGTAACTCCGAATAAATATCAAGAACCAGTTTACAAGGAGAATTATAAATCCCTTTAAAATAAAAACAATCTTTAGGAGTGATTTATTTGTTAAATTTAAATCTTGCACAGCAAAAGTTGGTTGAATATTACGGTAAAAATGTAAGAGAAAGCGTGATATTCATGAATCAGAAACAAGTTCAAATGTTAGTCGAAACAGATAAGTCCTATGACATTGTTTTAATTACAGATCACACCAATCTTCCGATTGGGAATGTCGATGTTCTTATACAACAAAAGATACTTAAAACAGGTGATACACTAGAAGAAATGACTGCCTTACTAACTTCTCTACATAACGAAATCGAAAAGGGCTATAGTCAAATCGAAACTAAGCTAAATGACGTTATAAAAGATATGAAAGTAGCCATTCAAGAGGGCAATAACTTATTACCCTTAACGAAGGATCGATTTAATCATGACTAGTAGGGGTAGCGTCAGGAAAATGCGGATTTACAACGATAAGCGTATTTTCCTGACGAATTCTCTATTTTTAACAACGTTAAGAAAGTTTCAATGGTCTTAAAGAATCTAACGAAACTATTTTCTCGGAGTTAAAATGGTATTCTCCTAATAAATTTATATGTTCCCAACCTAGAGGTGACATATGGTGCAATAATTCTTCATTTAAACTATCAAACCGTTTTTGATATTCAACTGCTTTTGTTAGATGTAAAGTATTCCAGATACTGATGGCATTGATGATTATGTTTAAGGCACTGGCTCTTTGTAATTGATGCTGTATGGTTCGTTCCCTAAGCTCTCCTTGCTTTCCGAAGAAAATAGCTCGTGCCAGTCCATTCATAGATTCTCCTTTATTCAATCCTCTTTGTATCTTTCTTCTTAAAGATTCATCTGAAATATAATTAAGAATAAAGATAGTTTTTTCTATTCGACCCATCTCACGTAAGGCTGTAGCTAGGCTGTTTTGTCTTGAATAAGACCCTAATTTCCCCATAATAAG
>NZ_NUMC01000081.1:0-43666 GCF_002577655.1 Bacillus sp. AFS040349
ATCTAATTTATCAAATACATTATTATCTACTTTCATTTTTTCAGCTCCCTCTTAATATTTATTCCCGATGTGAAGTTCATAAAACACTTGCTCCGACAAATAAAAAACCTCCCCATTTTCCAAAGAAAACTGGGAGATTATTTTACTATTCTATAAAACTTTGCTATCCTCTTTAATAAAATTCTCAACCGCAAATGCAGAGACTCCAAGTACAGTAGAGTACTGTTCAAGCTTTGAAAAGTCTAGCTGTAGCTCATTTTGATGATGAGTAAGTGTATGGTTTTCAATTGTGGTCTTGATTGGTTCTTCTATCCATTCTCTAGCTAAAGCTAATCTGTTTCCGATAATAACCTGATCCGGGTTGAAGGTATTGATGATATTGTTAATTCCAATGCCAAGGTATTTACCGACTTCCTTAAAAAGGCCTTGGGCAGTTTGATCATGATTTTTGGCTAGTTCTAAGACTGTTTCGATGCTGCTTCCAGCTTGTTCTAGTAGTGCATGTTCTGATGCGTAAGCTTCCCAACAACCTTTGCTGCCGCAGTTGCATGGCTTACCGTTCATGTCTATAATCATATGACCCATTTCACCAGAGAATCCGTTTTTACCTTGATATAGCTCTCTATTTAAAAAGATACCTACACCGATACCGATACCTGCACTTATATAGACCATATTTTCGTAGTCTTTTCCTGCTCCGAATTTTTGCTCACAGAATGCTCCAGCGTTGGCTTCATTTTCGACTATTACAGGAACTTCAAATAACTCTTCTAAGTCTTGTTTTAAATCGGAGTTTTTCCAACCTAAGTTAGGTGCAAGAAGGACTGTTCCCTCTTTGTTTACAATTCCTGGAACACCTACACCTATGCCTACAACACCATATCGACTTTGAGGCAAATTAGTCATTAGTGAATGAATCATACTTTTTACAAGATTCATAATAGTAGGGTAGGGAGTTTGGGTGACTGTGTGATTATTTTCAAGAACTATGTTGCCTTTTAAGTCAGTTAATACAGATAATACATAATTTGCACCGATATCAATTCCAATCGAATATCCTGCTACTTTATTAAAATGTAGAATAACAGGACGTCGTCCACCACTGGATTCTCCTGGTCCAGATTCGTAGATAAGTTCTTCTTCTAATAATTCATTCACTAATGATGAAACGGTTGCTTTGTGTAGACCGGATATTTGGGCAATGTCGGCTCTTGAAATAGGTTCTCTGTGCATAATAAGTTGTAATACGAGAGCTTTATTATTTTTTTTCACAAGATGTTGATTCCATGTAATCGTTTCCACTTTTAAAAACTCCTTATCTGATCTTTATTTATTTTACCATTAAACTTAGTTTGTTGGATATACAAACTTAAAATTTGGTGATATAATGACCACAGATATGAGGGAGCTTATGATATAGAAAAATGTAATCGCTTTAATAAGTACATAAGCCATGATCTTTGTTAGTAGATTGTATTTATTTATTAAATTTTTGGGGAGTGGGAACAAAATGCCAAAAAACATGTTTTTTAATGCACATCATTCACCAATCGGAGCCTTTTCAAGTTTCACACTTGGATTCTATGGAAATGGGGGAGGTTTGGATTTAGAACTTGGCCGTTCGCCAAAGAAAAATGTTTATGTTGGTGTTGAGACGATCGATCAGGAAGGGATGTATCAGGCGCTGCCCTTTTATGAAGTAGAAGATGACGAAAGTAAGCGCTATGATATTGAAAATATGGACCCAGATCCAGATAAACCAAGCATCATTATTCCCTATTCAAAAGATGAAATTCAACGTGACTTTCAATTAGGAACAGACACTTGGCGAGCCGGGGACTTATCTTTTACAGTCTATACCCAAGCTCAATCTGTACCCGAGCCATCTTCTGAAACAGATGATGAGTTGAAGAAGACTATCATTCCTGCTGTTTGGGCTGAATTAACAGTAGATAATACAAAAGGAACTAAGAGTCGCCGAGCTTTCTTTGGGTATCAAGGAAGTGATCCTTATAGCTCCATGCGTCGATTAGATGATACATGTGAGGGGATTGCGGGGATTGGTCAGGGGCGTTTAACAGCAATAACATCAGATAACCCTGAAGTAAAGTCAGCTCTTCACTTTAGTATAGAAAATATTTTAACAACTCCATTTACAGAGAACTGGACTTTTGGTTTAGGACCTGTTGGAGCACTAGTAATGGATGTTCCTGCTGGAGAAAAAAGAACATATAAATTTGCAGTTTGTTTCCACCGTTCTGGCTATGTAACAGCTGGAATGGATGCATCTTACTACTACACACGTTATTTTACCAATATTGAATCTGTCGCAACTTTTGCATTAGAAAATTTTGATGAGTATGCTAGTCGTGCAAAAGAGGCTAATAGATTGGTAAGTGATTCTGCATTATCTGAAGACCAAAAATTCATGATGATTCATTCGATTCGAAGCTACTATGGCTCAACTCAATTATTGGATGCTGATGGAGAAGCATTCTGGGTTGTGAACGAGGGTGAGTATCGAATGATGAATACATTCGACTTAACAGTAGACCAAATCTTTTTTGAATTAAAAATGAATCCATGGACAGTTAAAAATGAGTTAGATATGTTTGTGAAACGCTTCAGTTATGAAGATAAAGTTCGCTTTCCAGGTGATAAAACTGAATATCCGGGCGGAATCAGTTTTACACATGATATGGGAGTAGCAAATACAATTTCTAGACCACACTATTCTTCTTATGAGCTATATGGTTTAGATGGGTGCTTCTCACATATGACCTATGAACAATTGGTTAACTGGGTACTATGTGCATCAGTTTATGTGGAACAAACGGGAGACAAAAATTGGTTAAATGATAACTTAAATATTTTTGTTCAGTGCTTTGAAAGTATGTTGAATCGTGACCATCCTGAAGCTGATAAACGAGATGGGATAATGGGACTTGATTCAACACGTGTTATGGGTGGAGCCGAGATTACAACTTATGATAGTTTGGATGTTTCACTTGGCCAGGCTAGAAATAATATATATCTAGCTGGAAAAACATGGGCATCATATGTAGCACTTGAGAAACTGTTTAGAGAAAATGATCTAACAGATGTATCGAAAGTAGCTGGTGATCAAGCTAAAAAGTGCGCAGCTACAATTGTTTCTCATGTTACACCTAACGGATATATACCAGCTGTCATTAAAGAAGGTAATGATTCTAAAATCATCCCGGCCATTGAAGGGCTAATCTTCCCATATTATACAAATAACCATGATGCATTGGATCCTAATGGACGATTTGGAGAGTATATTCAAGCTTTACAAACTCATTTGGAAACAGTGTTAACAGAAGGGATCTGCTTGTTTGAAGATGGAGGTTGGAAAATCTCATCTACAAGTAACAACTCTTGGCTAAGTAAGATTTATCTATCTCAGTTTATTACTCGTGAGATTCTTGGTTGGGAATGGGATGAAACAGGGGAGAGAGCAGATGCTGCCCATGTAGCATGGTTAACTCATCCAACTCTATCAGTTTGGAGCTGGAGCGATCAAATCATCTCAGGTGAAATTGCTGGAAGTAAGTACTATCCACGCGGAGTTACTAGTATCCTATGGCTAGAGGAATCAAAAAAATCTGCTTCATTAGTGAAGACAACACAAGAAGCTTAATAGAAATGTGCCGGTCTCTTGAGCACTTATAAGAGGGATCGGTACAAAATTTTAATAAGGTGAAAAAAAAATTCAAATATCTTAGTTTATCGAATAGACAAACTAAGTATAGAGTGATATAATCTGATTAAAGAAAGGTTACAGATTAATAGATTTAAGAAAATCTGTTGTAAGCATTTACATAATTGCGTGTAACCGATTACTAAACCAACTACTAGGAGGAATAACCCAATGGCTTATTTCGAGACAGTTAACAAAATTCAATATGAAGGTGCAAGATCTACAAATCCATTTGCATTTAAGTATTATAATCCTGAAGAAAAAATTAACGGTAAAACAATGGAGGAAATCCTTCGTTTCTCAGTTGCATACTGGCATACATTTACTGCTGATGGATCTGATCCATTTGGTGTAGGTACAGCAGTCCGCCCTTGGAACCATTTATCAGGTTTAGATTTAGCAAAAGCACGTGTTGAAGCAGCTTTTGAACTTTTTGAAAAATTAGATGTTCCATTCTTTGCTTTCCATGATGTTGATATTGCTCCAGAAGGTAGCACATTAAAGGAAACAAATGAAAATCAAGATGTTATCGTAGCAATGATTAAAGAATATATGAAAACAAGTAAAGCCAAATTGCTTTGGAATACAGCTAACATGTTCACAAATGCAAGATACGTACATGGTGCAGCAACTTCTCCAAATGCAGATGTGTTTGCTTACTCTGCAGCAAAAGTTAAAAAGGGTCTTGAAGTAGCGAAAGAGCTTGGTGCAGAGAACTACGTATTCTGGGGTGGTCGTGAAGGATACGAAACACTACTTAATACAAATATGAAGCTTGAGCAAGATAACTTAGCACGCTTTTTCCACATGGCAGTAGATTATGCAAAAGAAATTGGTTTAGAAGTTCCTTTCTTAATTGAACCAAAACCAAAAGAGCCAACAAAACATCAGTATGATTTCGATGTTGCGACTGGATTAGCATTCTTACAGAAATATGATTTAACAGACCATTTCAAATTTAACATCGAAGCTAACCATGCTACATTAGCTGGACACACATTTGAGCATGAATTAAGAACAGCTCGTATCAACGGAATGCTTGGCTCAGTTGATGCAAACCAAGGTGATACCCTTCTTGGCTGGGATACAGATGAATTCCCAACTGATCTATATACAAATACATTAGCTATGTATGAAATCCTGAAAAATGGTGGCCTAGGTAAAGGTGGATTAAACTTCGATGCGAAGGTAAGACGTGGATCATTCGAAGCTGACGATCTTTTCCATGCTCACATTGCAGGTATGGATGCATTTGCAATCGGATTAAAAGTTGCAAACAAATTAATTGAAGATAAAGTACTTGATAGCTTTGTTGAAGAGCGTTACAGCAGCTTCACTAAAGGAATTGGATTAGAGATTGTTGAAGGAAAAACAAACTTCCATGAGTTAGAAAAATATGCTCTTCAATTAACAGATATTAAGAACACATCTGGTAGAACAGAGCGTCTTAAAGCATTAGTTAATCAATATATTCTTGAAACTCTTTCTGGAGTAACTGTTTAATAAGTAATTTAATGATGAAAAAATGAGGATGTCTCACTAACAGTATAAGACCCTACAAACACATGAATAGGCTTAGTATAAGCCGTTTATGTGGGTGGTCAGGTACTTATGAGTCATCCTCATTTTTATAGAAAAGGATGATACTGGATGAAATACGTTATTGGTGTTGATCTTGGAACAAGTGCAGTTAAAATTTTACTAGTAAATCAAAATGGTGAAGTTTGCCAAGAGGTATCAAAGTCATATCCTCTTATTATTGAAAAATCCGGTTATAGTGAACAAGATCCTGAGGAATGGGTGGATAAAACAAGAGCTGGTTTAACTGAACTGATCAATCAATTTGATGGGGATGTAAAAGATATCGAGGGAATCAGCTTTTCAGGGCAAATGCATGGTCTTGTTTTGCTTGATAAGGAAAATCAAGTGGTTCGTAATGCTATTTTATGGAACGATACACGAACAACGAAACAATGCCAAGAGATTTATGAAGCTGTTGGGACAGAACGTTTATTAGAAGTAACAAAAAACCCTGCTTTAGAGGGCTTCACTTTACCGAAGATTCTTTGGGTAAAAGAGAATGAACCAGAGAATTTTGAACGTTCTAGTGTATTTTTGTTACCGAAAGATTACCTTCGTTTCCGTATGACAGGGGCCTTACATATGGAATACTCTGACGCTGCAGGAACATTATTGTTAAATGTAGCAGAACGCAGCTGGAGTAACGAAGTATTAGACAAATTTAACCTTTCTGGAGAATTCTGTCCTCCGTTAGTGGAATCTCATGCTCTTGTTGGTACTGTAACAGCAGAATATGCACAACAAACAGGACTAGCTGATACAACAAAGGTTTTTGCTGGCGGTGCAGATAATGCATGTGGTGCAATTGGCTCTGGAATCTTATCAGAAGGAAAAACTTTGTGTAGCATTGGAACATCTGGTGTAGTACTTTCTTATGAAGAGAGAAATGACCTGGATTTTGAAGGAAAGGTTCATTACTTTAATCATGGTGAGGAAAATGCCTATTATACCATGGGAGTAACCCTTGCAGCAGGGTATAGTTTAAGCTGGTTTAAAGATACATTCGCAAAGAATGAAGCATTTGAACAATTTTTAGATGGAATTGATGAAGTACCAGCAGGAAGTAATGGACTGTTGTTTACTCCATATATCGTTGGGGAAAGAACTCCTCATGCTGACTCAACGATCCGTGGGAGCTTTATTGGAGCCGATGCTGCTCATGAACGTAAACATTTTGTTCGTGCTGTGCTTGAGGGAATCACGTTTTCATTAAATGAATCTATTGAAATTTTTAGAAACAGTGGAAAGAATATTGATTCAATCATTTCCATCGGTGGTGGAGCGAAAAATGACACATGGTTACAAATGCAGGCTGATATTTTCAATGCGAAAATTGAAAAGTTAACAAGTGAACAAGGTCCAGGAATGGGAGCAGCCATGCTAGCAGCATATGGTTGTGGTTGGTACTCATCCCTAAAAGAATGTGCAGAAGAGTTTATTCAACCATTAAAAACATATCAGCCTATTCCTGAAAATGTAGAAGTCTATCAGAAATTATTTAAAGTGTATCAACAAGTTTATACTCAAACTAAGGGAATGAACGAGCAATTAAGAGAGTTTAGAAAGTGATATGTTCTGAGATGGAACATACCAAATCGTACTGTTGAAAGAACAGTACTGATTACTTTCTTTTTTAACATACTAGCCTTAAGTGGTCATTACAAAATATGGTTTCCTGAAAAATAACAGATGAAAAGCCACTCAAGTTTTTACTTGAAGGCTTTTCTTATTTTACATTCATAGGAAATATCTAGGAGGGGAAAACATTGAAGCTTAAGCAAAATCAAAAACTTCTATTTATTGGAGATTCCATAACAGATTGTGAACGTGTGAAGCCTGAAGGTGAGGGATTGTTTAATGCACTTGGAAAAGGCTATGTATCGTATATTGATGGGCTACTTCAGGCTGTCTATCCGGAGTTAGGTATCCGAGTCGTTAACAAAGGAATTAGCGGAAATACAGTAAGAGATCTGAAAAACAGATGGCAGGAGGATGTACTTGAACAAAAGCCTGATTGGTTAGTTATCATGATTGGGATTAATGATGTATGGCGTCAGCTTGATACACCGTTTATTAAGGAAGGTCATGTGTATCTTGATGAATATGAGGATACGCTTAGGAAACTTGTAACAGAAACCAAGGCTCACGTAAATGACATTGTCCTTATGACACCTTTTTATATAGAAAATAATGAGCAAGATCAAATGAGGCACATGATGGATCAATACGGTCTTGTTGTAAAGGCAATTGCTGAGGAAACAAACTGTCTATTTGTTAATACCCAGGAGGCTTTTCAGGTTGTGTTAAAAGAGCTTTATCCAGCAGCACTGGCTTGGGATCGAGTTCATCCTTCTGCTGCAGGTCATATGGTTCTTACCCGTGCATTTTTAAAAGCAATAGATTTTGATTGGAACCAACATTAGTAGCTGTATTTATAACAATAGCTTACAAATAAAAAGGAGGGGACGTAATTGACTGAAAAATTAATGATTAACGAGGTATCTACATCGGAAAAGCAAATTGCTATTACATTTGACGATGGACCAAACCCATTCTTTACTCCACAAGTATTAGATATTTTTTTGGAAGTAGATGGGAAAGCAACCTTCTTTATGATTGGCGAACAAATAGAGAAGTGTCCAGAACTTGTGAAGAAGGCTTTTGAACTTGGACATGAAATAGGAAACCATACATACACACATCCTAAATTATCACAATTAAGTCGGGAGGATTGCTTTGAGGAGATTGAACGGACCAATAAATTAATAAAGGATTTAGTTGGGCATAAGCCTGTTGTTTTTCGGCCTCCTTACCTGGATTTCAATGATGAAACTGTATCTGTTTTAAATCAAATGGGATATCCAATAATTGGAGCTTTAAATATGGAAGCGAAAGATTGGGAGATGCCCGGTGTAGACTTTATTTTAGAGAAAACAAGGTATTGTGTGAAAAATGGTAGTATTCTTATTTTTCATGATGGCTACGGGGATCGCTCACAAACGGTCGAAGCGGTACGTATACTTGTTTCTGAACTAACGTCTCAGGGATATAAGCTTGTTACGGTTAGTAAGTTATTAAACCACTCATATGCAGAGTAAAAAAGAAATCAATTCCCTTTCGGCTACTATCCATTTTTGTAATATAGTGAACATAGCAACTTTTACAGAGCGAAAATATTTACTATAGTATAGAAAAAGCAAGAAGTAATTCAGGTAATCGAATAAAACTAATATATAATTTTAGTATTTTAATATGTTAACGTTTTCATAAAAATGAGTTATAGTTAGTAAAATGATCTAAAACAAAGGACGATTCAATTATGTTCACAAAGTTAAAAAAATGGAATACGTTACGAAATCAAATATTAGTTGTCTTTTTAGCAGTTATGGCTGTGGTGTTATTGATTGTTAGTCTTTTAACATTTAATCAGGTTTCCACTTTATTAAAAAATAATGCTGATAAACAAATTCACCAAACAGTATCTGAGGCAAATGGGAGATTAGAATCTTTATATAAACAGATAAGTACAGCCTCTAAATTTGTTATGACAAATTATAATATACAGAGGATTTTGACGAAGAGTTTTGAAGGGGAAGAAATTTCTTTTACTGAGCGGCAACAAGTAGAAGGAATTGTTAACACGATTCAAACAAATACAGATGGGATATTTTCTTTTGAACTATATACAAGTGACTTAAAAAGTTTATTACCAATACCAAAAGATAATGCAACTTTATTTTCTAGAATTGATGCAAGATGGATAAATCAAGCAAATGATGCTAACGGGGGATTAGTATGGATAGGTGATGACCCAAGTAATTCTGATAATATTCTCGCTCTAAGAAGAGTGAATCTAATGGGAAAAGACTATGCAAATGGTGGTTATTTACTCATTAGTATTTATCGGGATTATTTTGAATTTGCTAATCAAGAAGAGTCAAATCAATCCAATCAATACTCAATTCTATTAGATCAAGCCTTAAAGCCTATTCTTTCAAACTACCAACATTCTATTAATCCGATTATAAAGAATAACGATCCAACGATCACTTTAGAAAACCAGGAATATATGGTAACAAAGCAGACATCTAATGAAACTGGCTGGACACTAGTTATTTTAACACCTATTAAAGCTTTAACTGAGGGTATCAGTGTGTTGCGCACAGGGATTATCATTTCTGGGGTGATTGGATTTATTATCTTTTTTATCAGCTCCTTATTTCTATCAACGTTTATTACAAGTCCTATTATTAAACTAACAAAAACCATGCAGCAGGCAAGCTCAGGATCTCTGACGATGAATCCTAGTGTAACGACCGTAAATGAAATAAATGAACTAAATAGTACGTATAATCAACTTGTTAAAGAAACAAATCATCTTATTAAAATGGTTTATCAAAAAGAAATTACCCGAAGTCGAAGCGAATTAAAAGCATTACAAGCCCAAATAAATCCACATTTCCTTTTCAATACCTTGGATGCTCTGAAGTGGGAGCTTGAGGATAAAGAGCAGGAAGATTTGGCTGAGTTTGTTGTTGCTATGTCTGAATTGTTTCGATATACCATCACAAAACAAACAGATGGAGATTGGGTAACAATGAAAGAAGAACTTCAGCATATTGAAAACTACATGGAAATTATGAAAATGCGCTTTGGAGACCATGTAAAGTGGATTCTGACAATCCCGAGAGAGCTTGAGCAGGTGAAAATACCAAAGCTATTGATTCAACCTTTAGTTGAGAACGCTGTGTTACATGGGGCAGGAAATAAGCTAGATCCTTGTACGATATCGGTTTCTGTACAACCAATGGAGGACAAGGAATACCTTCAAATTCTTGTGGAGGATGATGGTTCGGGAATAAACAAAGAAAACCTGGCTGCCATTAAACGTACCATGCAATTAGGAGGGGTTTCTTCGATTAAAAAGGGGACAGGAATTGCTATTTCTAATGTACACAAACGCCTTGAATTATATTATCAAGATCGTTTAAAAAGTGGACTTACCATAACGAGTGAGGAAGATACTGGGACAAGGGTTTCATTTATCATACCTGTTAACGGGGAGGAAGTACGATGATTCATTCAAAGACAATTCTAATTGTGGATGACGAACCTAGAACACGTCTTGGGCTACAGAAGAATTTAAATGCTTGGGCAAATGGAAACTATCATGTGTTAACAGCTTCTAACGGGGAAGAGGCAATTGGGATTATGACAAATCAACGGGTTCATATTCTTATTACCGATATTCAAATGCCAGAAATAACAGGCTTAGAATTACTTCAAATTGCAAAAGAACAGGATATCCATCCTGTTATCATTGTGATTTCAGCGTATTCTGAATTTAAATATGCCCAGGAAGCCCTTCGTTTAGGGGTTATTAATTATCTGCTAAAACCAATTAGTAAAAAAGCTTTAATTGAGGCTGTTGAGGATGCTGTACAGACAGTTGAAAAGCAGGAGCGAGCAGGAATGATTGAAAAAGTAGTGGATAAAAAGCTTGTTACTGCGGATACTCAAAACTCAACAAATCCTGAAGCAATTAGGGAGGCAATTGAGTATATCAATCAAAACTTGAAAAATGAATTATCTCAAAAGGAAGTAGCGGATCATGTTCATTTAAATCCAAGCTATTTGAGTGTTTTGTTTAAAGAGCATGTTAAGTTCACATTTAGTGAATATGTCACGAGAAGAAGAATTCAACGAGCAAAGGAATTATTAATTTCTACCAATTTACCTATCTATGATATTGCAGAAGAATCTGGGTATAAAACCCCGAAATACTTTATTAAGATATTCAAGGAACTTGAAGGTATGACACCCAGTGCATACCGAAAAAACAACAATGAAAGGGCTTTCTAAAAATAGTGGTATTTTTCCTAATCGTTGTGACCTATTTTTCAGAATGATCTGACTGTACACTATAAATGTAAGGTAAATAAAACTAAAGTCATAGGGGGTAATTAGTTTGTTTAAAAAGAAAGCGGTTGCAGTTGTTATGTCTGTTCTTATGCTTGTTTCTTTAGCACTTGCAGGTTGTTCTTCCTCAAGTTCTTCAGAAGAAGGTGGTAGTGGTAGTGCAGATGAAAAGAAAGTAATTAAATTTATGCATTTATGGCCAGAAGGAAGTTCAAATGCTCAGTTTTCAATTGTAAAAGATATTATTACTGAATATGAAAGTGAACATGACGTTAAAATTGAAACAGAAATTTTAAATCCTGATCAATACAGAGAAAAGCTAAAAGTTCTTGCTTCATCAAATGAGTTACCAGATATCGGTATGACTTGGTCTGATGGATTCATTCAACCTTATGTAGAAGGTGATATGTTAGCTCCACTAGACGATATCGTTGATAGCAGTAATCTTAAAGATGCTTTTATCCCAGGTGTAAAAGAATCATACGCAGTTGACGGAAAAACTTATGGTCTTCCTTTAGAATTAAATATTTCATATGTTTTCTATAACAAGGAAATCTTTGAAAAGTACAACCTAGAAGTTCCAACAACTTTTGAAGAATACAAGAATGTTGTAAAAACATTAGCTGATAATGGAGTTACTCCTGCTACTGTAGGTGCAAAAGATGGTTGGCCAGCATCATTCTGGTTTATGTATATGGCAGACCGCATTGGTGGTTCTACAATCTTAACTGATGTTATTGATGGAAAAGCAAAATTTGATGATCCTTCAATTGTTAAAGCAGCAGAAGAAATTCAAAACCTTGTAGATATGGGTGGATTTGTAAAAGGTGCTAGTGCGTTATCAAATGATGATGCAAAAGGTTATTTCATGAACGAACAAGCAGCAATGTTCTTAACAGCTACTTGGGAATTACCAAACTATACAACTAGCCCAGATGTAGCTCAAGAGTTTAAAGATAAAATTGGTTACTTCAAGTTCCCAACTTATGAAGGTGGTAAAGGAACTGAAATTAATAGCTATGTAGGTGGTCCTGGTGTTGGATTATTCGTAGCAAAAGATTCTAAGGTTCAAGAAGAAGCAAAAGACTTCACTGCATTCTTAGTTGAAAAATGGGGAGAAAAAGCTGTAACAGATGCTGGTGTTATTCCTGCAACAAAAGTTGATACATCTAGTTTAGATCTTGCTCCAATGTATATTGACATCTTAAAAGATTTAAGCGAAGCATCAAATGTTACAACATATTTTGATACTCAATCAAGCCCAGCTGTGTCTGAACTACACCATGATTTAGTAACTGCTCTATTTGGAAAACAAGTAACTCCGGAAGAATTTGTTAAACAACATGCGGATGAGCTTGCAAAAGAGCAAAAATAATCCGAATCATTGAATTGAAGTAGAGGGCATGTGAATTGCCCTCTATACTGTTTTGAAACTATCTTTACAAACCCTCGAACCTATTGAAAATACTTAGTCTACATTTGATTAAGAAGGGAGTATAAGAAATGAAAAATGTAATGTCGAACAAATTAGTAATCAGCCTTTATGTACTTCCTGCTTTGCTGCTTATTCTTCTATTAATTTATATCCCAATTGTTTTAACTGGCTATTATGGTCTTATGGACTGGAACGGCATAGGTGGAATGACATTTATTGGTTTAGACAACTATATTGAATTAGTAAAAGATAAAATGTTCTGGCAAAGTACCTGGCATTCTATTTTACTAGGGCTCTTCTCTACTATTAGCCTTGTTGGTTATTTAATTTTATCGCTTATTTTAGCAAGTAAAATTAAAGGTGCTAACTTTTTAAGAAAGATCTACCTTATTCCAATGTTGTTATCTTCTGTAGCAATTGGACAATTATGGGCAAAGATGTTTGATCCAACAAATGGAATGATTAATAGATTATTAGTCATGATAGGTGTGGATAATCCACCAATATGGTTAGCGGATGCGAACATTGTTTTATATGCACTCTTTATTCCAATCGTTTGGCAATATGCAGGATTTTATATCATTATCTTCTACGCAGCATTGAAAAACGTTCCAGAGGAACTTATTGAGGCAGCTAAAATTGATGGAGCTACACCAATTCAAATTGCTTATAAAATCAAAGTGCCATTAATTTCAGGTGTTATTAAGGTAATGGTCATTTTAGCAATCGTTGGTTCTTTAAAATACTTTGATTTAATCTTTGTATTAACTGGCGGTGGACCAAACGGTGCCAGTGAGGTTATGGCATCCTATATGTATAAGGAAGCATTTAGTAAATATAACTTTGGCTACGGAAGTGCGATTGGATTTGGTTTATTAATTATCTGTCTTGTGATGACATGGTTGATTCAAAAATTAATTTCTTCAAAAGAAGATATATACTAGGAAAGGGGAGTAATAACAATGTCAAATGTTTTAAATGAAACACAAAAAAATACGACCCTATCTGCTAATTATAAAACAAATAAATCACTTGGAAGAAGAATTGGGTATGGAATTCTTTACTTAATTCTAGGGATCATTGCAATAGTCCAAGTCTATCCGTTAGTCTGGTTATTTATGTTTTCACTAAAAACAAATCAAGAGGTATTTGGAATGTCCCCATTTGCACTGCCACAAGATCCACAATGGGGAAACTATGCGAAGGCTTGGACAACAGGTAATATTGATGTTTACTTTTTTAATAGTGTACTATACACCGTTTTAGCCGTTATTATCACTGTTATTCTTGCTAGCTTTGTAACATTCGCTATTACAAGAATGTATTGGAAATTAAGTGGATTAGTGCTTGGTTTGTTTATGGCTGGATATATGATTCCGCTACATTCAACATTAATTCCACTGTTTAATATCTTTAAATCAGTCAATCTAATTGATAACCCAGTTTCAATTATCTTGTCGTATGTTGCATTTAATTTACCAATTACGATCATGATCTTAACAGGTTTTTATAGATCAATTCCTAGGGAGATTGAAGAAGCAGCTGTTATGGATGGATGTTCTATTCATAGAATCTTCTTCCAAATTACACTTCCAATGACGGTGCCTGTTCTTTCAACAACTGTTATTATTAACATGATTTATAACTGGAACGAATTTGTATTTGTAAATACTTTCTTAAGCTCTGATAAATGGAAAACCATTACAGTTGGAGTAAACAACTTTGTTGGGCAATATTTAACAGATTGGGGAGCAATTGGTGCAACATTAATGATTAGTATTATCCCAGTATTAATTGCTTATTTCATTTTAAGTGATCGAATTGTTGAAGGAATTGCAGCAGGTTCAGTAAAAGGTTAATAGCGGGGCTAACTCGAACAGGAGTTGGCCTTTTTACTGAATAAAAAAGGTATTGAATAAATCACTAAGGCTTCAACAGAAATGTTGAGGTCTTTTTTCATGAAGTTAAATTAATTCTACATTCTTGAGGCAGGTCATTTAAAAGCTATGGAGAACTATTATGGACATGATGTACTATACATATAGGTTTAATGTATAATTGGAAAATATTAGACTGCTACAAAATTATGTATTATTTTCCCTATAAATATATTACGATATACGAAGAGTCATAGAAAGGAAGTTTAAATTGAAGAAGAAAAGGTTATATATTTTAATTGGTATTTTCATTATTGGAATAAGTATTTTCCTTTTAAATTATATTGAATCTAATAGAAATAATCGTGTCAGTGGTTCTTTTTCAAGCCGTACAGTTGAGGAGAAAGTATCAACTAACACAGAAGAAACTGGAGAAAATAGTGAATTTGATCAAAAGGCTAGAGAATTAGTTGAAAATCAATTTTCTTATTTTCAATCAATTGTTAATGGTCAATTTTTTGTTCAGTCTAGACAAAATGGCCCTAAAGATCAGTATTCGGAAGATTGGGTTACAGAGAGTGTTAAGAATGAACTACAACAACGAGTTTCAGAAATTGATGAATTATTGCCTGAACAATTAGATTCCAGTAATGCTGTTGCTCAAGATTTGCTACAAGTATTAATTCGAATAAATCAGGCATATAGTCAATCTGAAAGTCAGAAAAATATATACCACGTTTATAGGATTTTATATGAGCTAAATGGTGAATTAAATGATTATAAACTGGAAGAAGGTATGTTTGATCCAGAAAATGATTGGTCACAGGTATTTAGCGAAGTGGAAGAAGAGCAGAAGGAAGTAAAAAGTGAAGCAGAATTACAGGTAGAAATCGAATCAGCGTTAGAGGCCGAGGATGAACAAACTACAGAGTAATACGTATTAAAGACTCTTATAAACAAACAACAGCTAATAAAGAAAATAAAGCTTCATGGTCGGGATTGAAGCTTTATTTTTTACTCTTCTTTTGTAAGGGGTTTAATCATAAACTTTGTATTTGAAAGTATGACATTCATTATAGATATGTGCAGAAAAAACTAAGTTTTTAAGGAGATCTAAAGTCATGAAGGAAGAATTAAAATACATTGGGCAAAAAATTGTTGAGAATGACTTAGAACTTGCTAAAAAAGTTGTGTTTCAAAAGGATTCCATTCTGATGAAGCAGATTGAATTATCGAAGTTGCCAATAGCAGAACGTATTAAGTATAGAGCCATTCTCATTCGTTATTTTGGTAAGGCTCTTTATGGTAACCTTGATGAGATAAGAGAAAAGGTGATCTGTTGGGGAAGAGAGGCTGCACAAATTGCGATAAGGGATAATATTTCTTTAAGCAGCACATTAAGAGGGATTTATTTATATCGAACTGTAATCTGGGATGCTTTTACTGAAGAGTTGAATAAAAGGGAATTTGCTCCAATTACAATGCTTGATGTTTCTAAAATTATTGATCCGTTATTAGATTTAGTCTGCGAAATTATTGGTGAGGAATTTGAGAAACATAACCAGAAGTTAATGGAGGTGGCTTATACAGCACTTGAGGAACTCTCTGTACCTGTAGTTCCTATTGTAAAAGGTATTGTAGTGCTTCCTATAGTTGGGGCAGTAGATACACATCGTGCAAAATTGATTATGGATATCTCATTACATGAATCTGCTAGATTAGGTGTGTCTTATCTGATTTTAGATGTGTCTGGTGTGCCGATTATTGATACAATGGTTGCCAATCAATTATTTCAAGTTGTAAAAGCATTACAATTAACAGGTGTAGAAGTTATCATAACGGGAATTCGCCCGGAAATTGCTCAAACTGTTGTAAAGCTTGGTATTCATTTTGGAGATATTAAGACTAGGGCCACAATGATGCAGGCACTATATGAACTTGGTATTACAAAATCCTGAAATGATAAGAAAGAGGATGAGCAATTAAGCTCATCCTCTAATTAGACCATATTTCAATTTGTATTAATGATTAGCCGCAAATTCTTTCTTTTGATCTTCTGTTTCATCATCGTTATTTGTTGTTCTCAATGGAATCTCTTTTAGGAAAAGAGTGACAATGAATGCCAATGAAACAATACCAGCAGATACGATAAATACAGTTGTTAAAGAAGTATTTAAAGCTTCTTTTAATAATTGGATAAACTGGTCAAAGAAAGGCGTCATTTCTGCAGGTAATTCTGAGCGAATGGCTTCTAATTGTTCTGTATCCATTAATACTTGTGGATTTTGTAATTGTGCCATGTTTTCAGCCATTTCAGGGGGTGGGGCAGGAACACCTTCTCCTTGAGTACTCGCTAACTCATCTGCCATTTTGTTTCCCATAACAGATCCTAACATAGCAACCCCAATTGTACCCCCTATTTGTCTGAATGTCTGCATCGCTGATGTTGCAACACCAAGGTACTTATGACTTACAGCATTCTGTACAGTGATATTAAACACAGGCATATTGACGCCAAGTCCAATTCCTACAACAATCAATTGAAGAATTAATCGTGTGAGAGTTGATTCAACTTCCAGTGTAGAATTTAACACAAGTCCTACTGCCATGATTATTAATCCAAGAAGGGCAAAAATCTTATATTTTCCTGTCTTCGTAATTAAGTTACCTACAATAATACTCGAGGTAACCATTGAAATGGTCATGACCATTTCAACTAATCCAGAGACTGTCGCTGACTCCCCTTGAACTCCTTGAACGTAGAATGGAACATACATAATTGTACCGAACATTCCCATTCCCATGAGCATTCCCGCTATATTAGATACAGAGAAAACACTGTTTTTAAACAAGTAAAGAGGAAGAACAGGGCTTTTAACTCTTAGTTCAATCATGATAAAGGCAATTAGAGATATGATTGTAAGCGAAAATAAGCCAATTATTTCAAATGAAGCCCATTCATACTTATCTCCTGCCCAGGTAAACCCTAGTAATAATGAAACAATTGTAATTGTTAATGTAATCGAACCAAGAAAGTCGATTGATTCTCTCTCTTTTGCTTTTTGAGATGGATATAATTTAAATATTAAAGCAAAGGCAAAAAATCCGATCGGGAGGAATACCCAGAAAATCCAGTGCCAGTCAAAGTTATCAACAATATATCCACCGAGTGTTGGACCGAATAAACTTGAAAGTCCGAATACGCCACCAAGAAGTCCTTGCCATCTCCCGCGTTCACGAGGGGCGAACAAATCTCCAACAGTTGTGAATGCACAAGACATAATCATCCCGCCACCAAAGCCTTGAAGCCCGCGGTATAAGATTAATTGAACAATATCATCTGCAGTTCCGCATAAAAAAGCACCAATCATAAAGATGGTTATACCAATTAGTATAAATATTTTTCTACCGTATATATCAGACAATTTACCAACTAACATAGCAGTAATTGTAGATGTTAACATATAGACGGTAAATACCCAGTCAAAGTATTCCATTCCGCCTATTTGAGAGACGATTTTTGGTAAAGCAGTACCTACGATTGTCATGTTAACTGCAGCAAAAAACATAGCTGACATAATGGCAATCATAATCATAACTTTTTGTTTGTTTTCTAAGTGTTCCATTAGTTACCTCCTGTATACAACTCAGTTATAAGTGAGCGAAGCTTTATTGTGGTTTGAGTTAGACCTACTTCCTTTTCAAAGTAATGTAAAAGAACATCAATTAAAAAGCTTCGAGGCTTTTGGGCCTTTAATTCATCTTTTAACAGATTAAGAGATGAAGAAAGATTATTTTTTATTTCTTCATTGTTATAGTTACTTATGTATTGTTCGATAATCAAAAATTGTTTGGCAATCTCATCCGTTTTAGAGATAGAGGAACTATTAGTAAGGTTTAAAAAGTGTAAAATTCTTTCCTCTGTTAAAAGTGGATCAGGTCTAGTTGTTAACAAATCATTTACTATTGAATCTAAACGATCAACTATATAGGTTGATATAGCTAAAACGTTAACTTTTTCATTTTTATTGGCAAGGATGGAGAGAAATTCCTTTATTAATCCTTGTAAAGTTATAGTTAGGTCCCAGCAATATAGATTAATATGATTCCCATATGCCTGAACAAGGCACTCCTTTTGCCACTGTGTAATTCTGAATCTCATCTTTTGCATTAATAATCTAAAGTCACTGTTTTCAGAAAGTGGCACATCCTTTAACTGCATGAGGATAAAATCTTTTCGCTCAATAAAGTCTTCAATTTGTGTACTTAATTGCTTGAGTAAGAGTTCTCTTGGTGATAATGATTCATCAGTGGAATAACGAAATGCTTTTTTAAACATCATATTTTGGTGATACTCAAACACCTCTATAAATAATTCTTCTTTAGATGAAAACATCTTATATAAAGATGCTTTTGACATTGAGCATTGTTCCGCAATTTCTTGAACTGATGTTGAAAAATATCCTTTTTTAGAAAAAATTTTAGTTGCAGCATCGATTAATAGCTTCCTCTTTTCGTCCAATATCTACTCACATCCTTTTAGAGAAAACTGAATGGTTTATATAGAAAACTAATGAGTTCATGGTGAATTTTAGAGCAGAGACAAGCTTAAGTCAAGAATAAATATGAAATTATTGATTGCTAATAAAAAAACAGCGAATTCTCGCTGTTATGTTGCCAATGAAAAAGGAAAACTGATAATAAATATTGACCCTGTTTCGTCACTTGTTACTTTCATTGATCCACCGTGACTTTCAATAATTTTCTTTGAAACAGATAAGCCTAATCCAGTGCCATCATCCTTTGTAGAGAAAAATGGATCAAATATATGAGGTAAAAGAGAAGGTGGGATGCCTTTACCATTATCACGAAACAAAATCTGAATATGATGATCAACAACAATAGTTTGAATCGTTATAATTAGAGGTTGATCAGATCTAGCTTGAATAGCATTTATGAATAAATTCATAAACACTTGAAGTAATTCCTCCCGATCTCCTTTAATCATCACTTTTCTGGTTAATGGATCAAGGGTGTAATCCAGCTTTGTGTTATATAGTAATGCCTCACTTTCTAGAAATTTCCCTAAATATTCTTTGAGAAACTGATGCAGGTTGATCATTTGTTTAGTGCTAACTGAAGGCTTTGCAATACTCAAGAAGTCACTAATTATTTTATTTGCTCGATCTATCTCAGGAATGAGAATATCAGAGAATAGTTGTGACACTTCTATGTTGGTTTTATCTTTTAGCAATTGTAAATACCCTCTGACTGTTGTAAGGGGATTTCTAATTTCATGTGCTATGCCAGCAGCAATTCTTCCGGCAAGCGCTTGCTTCTCAGCTTCTTTTATGACGTTAAGAAAATAAAAAGTACCTAATACTCGTTTAATCGACCCGTCTGTATTCCATAAAATACGAGTATTAATAAGCCCGTAATTTACATCTAATACTTCTTTATCTTTCATTTCAATTCCTGTTCGTAACGTTTCAAGTAGTTCGATTTGTTCGTCTGGAAGTTGTAGGAGCTCTCTTATATGTTTACCAATTATTTTATCCCGGTCTACACCTAGATCTTTAGCAGTTTGGAGATTACATAACGTTATGAGTCCATCACCATCAACAAAAACAATATGGTGCGGAACAAAATCAAAAATAGAGGAAAGGAAGAGTTCAGTTTCTGCAAACTGATCGTAAGTGGTTGAAATAATAAATTCATCACGGGTATGTGAATTAGTATTTGCTTTTTGAATAAGTATTTGTTTGGAGTTAACTTTTTTAGCAACTAACTTGCTATGTTGTTTATTTACATATGTAAACGAAAAAGGAAGTTCACTTAGCAGTTCTTTTAGTAAAGCATTTTCGTTTTTTAATTTTTCAATTTCGAGGTCACGCTTATGCTTATCTACCATTTTTTTTCTCCTTGTATGACTCATTTACAATCATTATAAGGTTAGTATAACCTATTGATTTTTTCAATTGTTAGTTATTGCCCATAGCGAATACCATTATCATGGGATTAAACAATTGCATTAACACCCATTCGAACTGACTGTTTGCTGAATAGGATAATAAGGAAACTTTCTAAAGGTGGTCATACAAATGGGAGAGGTTGAGGAGAAGGTACATGAGCTTGAGATGAAAATTCATGAGCTAGAACAACAAATAGAGCATATAGAAGAATTTCATTCGAATTCTTTAGATGAGAATGATGTAAGAGCTGTTGTTGATGGTCTATTAGCTGAAAAAAATATTGCGACACAAGAAGAAATTGAACGTCAACTCAACAAAAGTCATTTATCATTAATTAAATGGATTCTTGGTACCGGATTAAGTGTCGGAGCGTTAGTTGTAAGTATCGTCCGGTTTTTTTAATAGATGAATTGAAAAAAGGGCAACATTTTAGTTGCCCTTTACTATCTATTTTAGTAATGATAATATCCTCTGCCGAAAGGACCGTCATCAAGGACAGCTCCACCTAGAAGCCCTGCACCAAGACCTAGAAGTCCAGTAGTAAGTGGTCCTACACCACCAGCGCCATAACCACCGAATCCAGGACCATATCCAGCACCGTATCCGTATCCGGCACCAGGGTAACCTCCGAAACCAGTGCCATAACCTCCATATCCAGCACCAGGATAACCACCGAATCCAGGACCTGCACCATAACCGCCGTAACCAGGACCTGCACCATAACCACCTGTGAAACTGCCAAATCCACCTGGATAACCAAAGCGTCCATCTGTAAATCTTGCATCTCTATGTCTCATTTCATTTCATCCTTCCCAAATGTTATTTCAGTTTCTCTGTACTATATGTGTTTACCTAGCCACTTGGGAATATGTTTAGCAAGAATGGGCGATTGTCTATTGAATTGAAGTATGAATGTACTCTCTCATATTAGGTTTAATTCGGCACACACGTAAAGAATTACTAAAACATCTGGGGAAAATATAAAAGGCCTTGATTATCATAATAAAAGATTATATAATGTTAAAGTGAATTATGAAGAATGTTCGACATGCTTCGACATTATTTTTAAAAAAGGTATTGCATCACGTAAATACTATTGTTATAATATATTTATTCGCGGGTGTAGTTTAGTGGTAAAACCTCAGCCTTCCAAGCTGATGATGAGGGTTCGATTCCCTTCACCCGCTCCATACATAATAATTGGTTACAACGCAGTGTCTCGTTTCTTAGATAAACGATGCATTGCGTTTTTTATTATGTCCTTGAATTTGCTCTAGAATAATTGAAAGTAACTCGAAGGATATATCCTTCGAGCTACTTGATGATCTTATATGTTGCGTCTCCGCCATGTATTTGTGTAAACATACTTGATAATGCTTGTAACAGTTCTAAAGATTTTTCTTCAGAAAGAGACGGGTTTAAATAAACAATATGTAGAGCTTCTGTTGTGTTAGATGTTACAGCGGTTCTCTTTGAATCAACATAAGGACTGCCAAATGGACCCTGATGATCCTCTGAAACTAATTTGTTATGAAAAGAAACTTCACGTTCATTGATGGCAAGATAGATATCCTCTTCACTACCTATCTTGATTTTAACATCCCCAGTAAGCTTATCTTTATCATAAATCCCTAGGGGAATTTGATATTGAAGAGATAGAAAGTTATTTAAGTCTACTGCAGAGTTGAAGGGTTGAAGATATTGCTGTTTCTGAACTCGTCGATATAATGCTTCACTTGAAGGGCGGTATCGGTTAGGGTCTGTTCCTATTGTTTTAAATAGTTGTCGCCATTCTTGGATGGCTTGGATATCTGTTACTTTCTTATCAACATAATCAAAATAAAGCGATTCTTGGAAAAGCTGTAATCTTCCTTTAAGCATTTGAGGAGAATCACCAACATGAATATCCTGATATTCTACAATACCAATTTTAAAGTCTTTGTTAAGTTGGTTAAGCTGACCTTGAACGGTAATTTCCATTAATTCATACCTCCACAAACATTGAATGTGGTGTTATTTTACCATAATAGAAGAAAAAACTTAGAATATGTGACCTTTAAAGGAGGGAAGAGCAATGAATATTGAAGAATTTAAGAGGGAAGTTATTGAATACAGTAAAACAATTGGCATCGATAAGATTGGATTTACAAGCGCAAATATGTTTGAAGAGCTAAAGCAAAGGTTGATTACACAAAAGGAGCTTGGCTATCAATCTGGCTTTGAGGAGTCAGATATTGAGAAACGTGTTGCACCTATTAAGCTTTTGCCTAAGGCAAGTTCAATCATTTCCATTGCTCTTGCTTATCCTTCAAAAATGAAAAATGTTCCCAAAAGTACAAAAGAAGAAAGACGTGGTATTTTTTGTCGTGCCTCCTGGGGGCAGGATTACCATGATGTGTTGCGTGACAGGTTAAATAAAGTAGAAATGTTTTTAAAAGAAAAAGTACCTGATATTCAAGTGAAATCGATGGTTGATACAGGTGAGCTTTCCGATCGTGCAGTTGCGGAACGGGCAGGTATTGGATGGAGTGGGAAAAACTGCTCTGTTATCACGCCTGAGTTTGGTTCTTACGTTTATTTAGGTGAAATGATTACAAACTTTCCATTTCCACCAGATACTCCAATGGAAGATCAATGTGGTTCATGTACAAAATGCCTCGATGTTTGTCCAACAGGTGCTTTAGTACAAGGTGGTCAGCTTGATTCATCTAAATGTATTGCTTTTTTAACACAAACAAAAGGTTTTCTGCCTGAAGAATACCGTACGAAAATTGGAAATCGCATCTATGGTTGTGATACGTGTCAAACAGTCTGTCCTGTTAATAAAGGAAAAGACTTTCACCTTCATCCAGAAATGGAGCCGGATCCTGAAATCGCAAAACCAAAATTAAAGCCGATATTAACAATAAGTAATCGAGACTTCAAAGAAAAATTTGGACATATATCTGGTTCATGGAGAGGCAAAAAGCCTCTTCAAAGAAATGCGATCCTGGCTCTTGCGCATTTTAAAGATACAACCGCGTTAGATGATTTAATTAAAGTGATGCACGAAGATTCAAGGCCTGTGATTAGAGGTACCGCAGCATGGGCAATAGGAAAAATAGGGGAAGTTTCAGCAGCACACGAGCTACAAAAAGCATATGAAAAAGAAGAAGATTCACAAGTGAAAGAAGAAATCACGAAAGGCTTGTCCTTTCTTCTTACAAAAAAATAAGAGGATGTTTTAAGGCGGTATTCTATTCTCCGCCTTTTTATATTTTCTTTCCTCGATTTGATTATTTTAAAGAATCCGTGGCCAATGAAACAAATCATTATTTGTTAATTGGCTTTACATAAAATCATAGATAAAAACGAAATAACATGACTAAATCTTAACACCTTCTACATACGTTTTAATAAATACGTTATGGTGGTGATAATCGTGAAGCAGCTAATTTCTGAGTTAAATGAAGCCAAACTTCAAATGCTGATAAATGCTAAATATATAAAAAACGAAAGAAATGATACTGAACTACAGGCAATACAACGGAAACTTGAATTTTCTGGAAAGAGGAATACAGAAATCGTTAAGGGCAGTACAAAAATAAATATTACGAATATTGATACAAGAACAGAAGATCTGAAAGAGGCAATGTATACATGTCATTCGAAGTGGCTTAATAAACAAAATGACTTTTTTTATCTTGAAGAAAGAATTGAGTACCGAAAGGCTAGTATCTATAAAGATGAAATTGTTGAAGATCTATTGTTGAATCACGAAGGAGACAATGACAGATCCAGTATTCAAATCATGCATGATAATGATAAAAGGAATAAAGATTCTTCGTATCGTTACGACCGAATGGCGGCTGTTCAATATGCTGAACGTTGGTGGGATAGTACGAATCCTAAATATAAAAACTTTGATGTTAATTGCACGAACTTTATTTCACAATGCTTGCATGCAGGTGGTGCCCAGATGAGGGGATATCCTAACCGTTCTTCAGGGTGGTGGATGCAAAACAATAACTGGAGTTACAGCTGGTCTGTTGCGAATGCAATGAATAATTTCTTATCTCAATCCAAAACTGGTTTAAGAGCAGAGCGAGTAAAATCACCGGATAAATTAATGCCTGGGGATGTTATTTGCTATGATTTTCAAGGAGATGGTCGTTTTGATCATACAACGTTTGTCGTAGCGAAAGACGATGAGAATATGCCTTTAGTAAATGCACAAACTTATAACAGCCGCATGCGTTATTGGGCATACGAAGACTCGACGGCATACACACCAAATATAAAGTATGCTTTTTTTCGAATACTTGATGATACTAGTTCAAAGTAACAATGGTATAATGGCTATTGAAAATAAATGTTAGTATTTTTCATAGAAACAGATGAGGTGAAAAAATTGGCTTTACATGTTGTACTTTATCAACCAGAGATTCCTGCAAATACAGGGAATATTGCACGTTCATGCGCAGCAACCAACACAACTCTACATTTAATTCGTCCATTAGGATTTTCTACAGATGATAAAATGCTGAAAAGAGCTGGTCTGGATTATTGGGAGTTTGTAAATGTTGTCTATCATGACTCTCTTGATGAATTATTTGAAAAATATAAATCAGGAGAATTTTTCTTTTTAACAAAATTTGGCCAGCAGCCGCATACTACGTTTGATTACAGTGATCTTAACAAAGACTATTTCTTTGTATTTGGTCGTGAAACAACCGGCTTGCCAAAGGATTTAATTCAATCCAATATGGATAAATGCTTACGTCTACCAATGACAGAGCATGTGCGTTCATTGAATTTATCTAACACTGCAGCTATTCTTATTTATGAAGCATTAAGACAGCAGAATTATCCTGGTCTAATGCTGGACTTTCATAACTAAAGGCTAAGCGCAGGAGTTAAACAACAAATAAAAAGGGTGACTCAAACGGTATAGATCTTATCAAAAGGTCTATATCATTTGGGTCACCCTCTTTTTTATTCAACTTACTTTTTTACGCCTGGCTTGCCTTCGTATCCAGCTGTAAAAATAGCTGTTAAGAATGCTAAGCTAACACCGAGAATTAAAATAAAACCCATCGTTTTACCTCCTCTACTTATCAACAGAGAATGAAGGATCTATGTATAGTTTCCCTCTTATAGCTAGTATTATTATAACTTAATTAAGATGTGATGTGAATGAGGAACAAAGAAAAAGATTCTAGCTTTTTCTTAACAAGAACGAATGTTAAAGGACATCCTCGCATAAAGTGTATTAAACTGCACGAATTAGAAACAAGTACGACCAATGATGAAGGAGGTCCTTATGGATATCTTAAAGAAGATTGAAAAGTACAGGGAAGATGAGCAGCGCTTA
This sequence comes from Bacillus sp. AFS040349, assembly GCF_002577655.1. Taxonomy (NCBI): domain Bacteria; kingdom Bacillati; phylum Bacillota; class Bacilli; order Caryophanales; family Bacillaceae; genus Bacillus; species Bacillus sp. AFS040349. Next base: position 25,859 of record NZ_NUMC01000081.1, read on the forward strand.
AAGTGGGAAGGAACCTTCGTAGAATATTTGGAGATTGTCAAAGAGAAACCGTGGGTTGCCCAATCAGCACATTCCAGGGTTTACAATATGATTAAAGATGCTGGGATTGAAGAAGTTGATGGAAAAAGAAAGTATAAGTTTTTTGATCACCAACTATATGGATTAGAAGACGCGCTTGAACGTCTTGTTGAGGAGTATTTTCATCCTGCTGCTAAACGCTTAGATGTAAGAAAACGGATTTTATTATTAATGGGACCTGTAAGTGGAGGTAAATCAACTCTTGTAACGATGCTGAAAAGAGGGTTAGAAGCCTATTCTTTAACAGATCGTGGTGCAGTTTACGCGATTAAAGGCTGTCCGATGCATGAGGATCCTCTTCACCTGATTCCCCACCATCTAAGAGATGATTTTTATGATGAATATGGAATTCGTATTGAAGGGAACTTATCTCCATTAAATGTGATGAGACTAGAGCAAGAATATGGTGGTCGAATTGAGGACGTAAGAGTTGAACGTGTCTTCTTATCCGAAGATAAACGTACTGGTATTGGTACATTTAGTCCTTCAGATCCAAAATCACAGGATATTGCAGATCTAACAGGTAGCATTGACTTCTCTACAATTGCTGAATATGGTTCTGAATCAGATCCACGTGCCTACCGTTTTGATGGAGAATTGAACAAAGCAAACCGTGGCATGATGGAGTTCCAAGAGATGCTAAAATGTGATGAGAAATTTTTATGGCATTTGCTATCATTAACACAAGAAGGTAATTTTAAAGCTGGTCGTTTTGCGCTAATTTCTGCAGATGAGTTAATTGTTGCCCATACAAACGAAACAGAATACCGTTCCTTTATTTCGAACAAAAAGAACGAAGCCCTTCACTCACGAATTATTGTCATGCCTGTTCCGTATAACCTAAAGGTTACAGAAGAAGAGAGAATTTATGAAAAAATGATCTCTGAAAGTGATGTATCTGATGTTCATATTGCCCCACATACATTAAAGGTTGCTGCTATGTTTACCATTTTAACTCGCCTTAAAGAACCAAAACGCGGAGATATTGATCTTGTTAAAAAGATGAGATTATATGACGGAGAAAGTGTTGAAGGCTTTAACTCTGTTGATGTTACTGAGCTAAGAAAGGAATATAACGATGAGGGCATGTCCGGAATTGACCCGCGTTATGTGATCAATAGAATTTCATCTACGATTATTCGTAAAGAAGTGCCATCCATTAACGCTTTAGATGTATTAAGAGCGTTAAAAGAAGGTCTTGATCAACACGCTTCTATTTCAAATGAAGATCGTGAAAAATATTTGAATTTTATCTCTGTTGCTCGCCAGCTATATGACGACATGGCGAAAAAAGAAGTACAAAAAGCATTTGTTTATTCGTATGAGGAATCAGCTAAAACCCTTATGGATAACTATCTAGACAATGTGGAGGCATACTGTAATAAAAACAAGCTTCGTGATCCATTGACAGGTGAAGAAATGAACCCAGACGAAAAACTAATGCGTTCAATTGAAGAGCAGATTGGTATTTCAGAAAACGCGAAAAAAGCCTTCCGTGAAGAGATTCTTATCCGCATTTCAGCCTATGCACGTAAAGGGAAGCGTTTTGATTATAATTCACACGAACGTTTACGTGAAGCTATTCAAAAGAAACTTTTTGCAGACTTAAAAGATGTGGTGAAAATTACGACTTCATCCAAAACACCTGATGAGCAGCAGCTTAAGAAAATTAATGAAGTGGTGGCACGTCTTATTGATGAACATGGCTATAACTCAACTTCTGCGAATGAATTATTGCGTTATGTAGGAAGCTTATTAAACAGATAAATCTGAAATGCTTACGGCTGGCTGACATCTAAGTTGTCAGCTTTTTTTATTATCATCTAGAGTTACGTGGTTTCACTAAAAAAATGGACGGGTATTAATAACCTATAACAAATGAGGTGAATTCAATGAAAAAATCGTTAAACACAATGATTCGTAACATGGATGATTTAAAGCAGCAATCAAAGATTATGGACAATATGAAAACCAATAAAGAAATCAAGCAAGAGGGGAAAAGTCCAGATCCCTTACAATATGTAAAAAAGAATACTAAGAATTAGAGGGGGGCATCCAACTTGGGTGTCTTTTTTAAATCTTTTTAAATTAAAGATACAGAAAGAAAATTGAAGTGGGAACTTGTCTTATTTTTAATGATAACATGGTAATTTTCTAAATTATTTGTCAATAAATCAATTCTTTCGCATAGGATAGAGTAATCCACAGAATTCAAAACGGAATGGAAAAACGAAAGTATTCATCCACGTTAATGTATGCTGAGGATTAAAAATGTGTGACACTTTTTTACAACTAATTTTGAAATTTTTGATGAAATGTATGACAGATGAAAGAAACTAAAAAATTATCGGAGGGGGAACTGTAAATATGTCTAATCAAGATCAGAATTTTGTTATTTCACAAGAAGATTGGACCCTCCATCGCAAAGGCCATGATGATCAAACACGCCATCAAGAGAAAGTACAGGAAGCTATTCGTAATAATCTTCCAGATCTTATCACAGAAGAAAGCATTGTAATGTCCAATGGGAAAGATGTAGTGAAGATTCCAATTCGTTCACTGGACGAATACAAAATTCGGTATAACTATGATAAGAATAAGCATGTTGGCCAAGGCGATGGAGAGAGTCAGGTCGGTGATGTTGTAGCAAGAGATGGATCACAAGCAGATGCTAAGGGTCCCGGCAAGGGTCAGGGGGCCGGAGATCAAGCAGGAGAAGATTATTATGAGGCTGAAGTATCTATTTTAGAGTTAGAAGCAGCATTATTTAAAGAATTAGAGCTTCCGAATTTAAAACAAAAAGAACGTGATGATATTGTGATTGAAAACATTGAGTTTAATGATATAAGAAGAACAGGCTTAATGGGAAATGTTGATAAGAAAAGAACCATGTTATCTGCATATAAACGTAATGCTATGGCGGGGAAATCAAAATTTCACCCAATTTATCCAGAAGATTTAAAGTTTAAGACTTGGAATGAAGTTGTAAAGCCTGAATCAAAGGCTGTTGTCATTGCGATGATGGATACGAGTGGTTCAATGGGCCTTTGGGAAAAATATATGGCTAGAAGCTTTTTCTTTTGGATGACAAGATTTCTTAGAACAAAGTATGAGAAAGTAGATATCGAATTTATTGCCCATCATACCGAAGCAAAGGTTGTTTCAGAGGAAGATTTCTTCTCGAAAGGGGAAAGCGGGGGAACGATTTGTTCATCTGCATATCGTAAAGCTCTTGAAATCATAGAAGAAAAATACCAACCAGCAAGATACAATATCTATCCTTTCCACTTTTCAGATGGTGATAATTTAACATCAGACAATGCCAGATGCGTTAAGTTAGTAGGAGAGCTTATGAAGGTTTCCAACATCTTTGGCTATGGAGAAGTTAATCAGTATAATCGTCATTCAACCCTAATGTCCGCATATAAGAATATCAATGATGAGAAGTTCCGCTATTATATCCTCAAACAAAAAGCAGATGTTTTCCAAGCAATGAAGAGTTTCTTCAGAAAAGATGAAGATAAAAAGTATGCATAACAACCTTGCCCCAATAACTTATTGGGGCTTCCTTATTTGGAGAATGGTGTACAAACAATATCTTCCTTACAAACATTTATTTTTTTAGGACAAGCTAAAACTATAGTTTTTCGTCCCGGAGGTTGATATCTTTGGAAATATTTATTTTAGCAGTTCTTATTATTTTGAACGCTTTTTTTGCAGCTAGTGAGATTGCCTTAATTTCACTAAATGATAATAAAGTAAAGCTAATGGCAGAGAACGGTCATAAAAAGGCTATAATGTTGGATAACTTATTGTCTGAACCTAGCAGGTTTTTAGCTACGATTCAAATTGGAATAACACTCGCTGGATTTTTAGCAAGTGCCTTTGCTGCGGAAAGCTTTGCAGGAAGACTTGCAAAAGCATTACATGATATAGGAGTGCCAGTGTCAGAAAGATTATTGGGTACTATATCTGTGATTGTTATTACACTTTTATTATCATACTTTACATTAGTTTTAGGTGAACTGGTTCCTAAACGACTTGCTCTTCAAAAGGCTGAAGCTATTTCCATGTTTGCTGTTTTGCCTTTAACCATCTTATCAAAGGTCTCATCACCTTTTGTGAAGTTGCTAACTGCCTCAACTAATTTCATTGTCCGACTATTTGGTGTTGATCCAGATGCAGATGATGAAAATGTAACGGAAGAGGAAATCCGAATGATGGTTGATGTTGGCAAGGAAAGAGGAACTATTCAAGAAGCTGAAAAAGTGATGATAAACAATATATTTGAATTTGATAACAAATCTGTTTCTGAAATTATGACACATCGAACAAACATTGTTGCGATTCCTCTTCATTTTACACTTAAAGAAACTGTTCGATTAGTGAATGAAGAAAAATACACGCGATTTCCAGTGTTTGAAGAAAACATTGATCATATTGTCGGAATACTCCATTCAAAGGATCTCATTCAATTTGTTGAAAATTGTGATGAAGATTTATTCAAAATGAAGGAATTACTACGTGCTCCTTACTTTATCCTGGAATCAAAGCCAATCGATGATTTATTTAAAGAGATGCAAATGAATAATATTCATATGGCGATTGCAATTGATGAATATGGTGGAACAGATGGGGTTGTAACAATAGAAGATGTAATAGAGGAGATTGTAGGAAATATCTTTGATGAATATGATGAAATAGGGCTGGATTATGAAGAAATTATTAAGCTTGAAGATCATGTTTACTTAATTCCAGGAACAACAAACCTCTATGTTGTTGAGGATCTTCTGGATATTGAAATTTCAAATGAAGACTTTGACACAATAAGTGGGTTTGTCATAGGTCAGCTCGGGTATATACCTGATGAAAATGAAAAGCCTCAAGTCGAATATAACAATATATTGTTTGCAGTCGAAGAAATGCATGATAAGCGCATCCAAAAGGTAAGGGTCACTTCTTTAGAAAATCAAGAACTGGAAGAGGAATAATGTCAGCCAATTTCTATTATGAAATTGGCTTTTTTCTTTAGAATAAGGGGATTTTCACACATAACTCTTTAATTAATCAAACGTTTGTTTAAAACCCGTTTAAAGGATTTTAACTAACTTAAATTGTGTTTTAAGAAACGTTCTATTTTTTTTGTATAATCGCAAGAAGTTTTCGCAAACTACATATGTCAATAGGATTAATTTACATATAGTAGATTTTACTATGTGAAATAACACAGAGAAGGGGGCAATTCAATTGGTAACATCAATTAAGAGAAAGCTGTTTACGTTAACGAGCGTATTTGTTGTTTTTGCATCTATATTATCTGGTTGTAATACAGCTGAAGAAGCACCGGAAGATACTGCAGAAAACGGTGGCGGTGGAGCTGCAACGGAAGGTGAAGGTACTTATTTAGAAAGAGCTTATGCAGGTGAATTTGATGGAACTAAGGTTACAATGTTTGGTCCTTTCACAGATGCAGACCAAGTAAAATTTGAAGATAGCATTAAAGAGTTTGAGGAAAAAACAGGAATTGATATTCAATATGAAGGATCAAAAGAGTTTGAAGCTACAATCTCAATTCGTGTAGAAGGCGGAAATCCACCAGATATTGCCGACTTCCCTCAGCCTGGACTATTATCTACATTTGCTAAGCAAGGTAATGTAATTGATGTTTCAACATTTATGGATCAAGAAAAATTAAAAGAAAATTACAATCAAAGCTGGCTCGATATGGCAACAATGGAAGGTCCAGAGGGCGATGTTATGGCTGGAATCTGGAATCGTAGTAATGTGAAAAGCTTAGTATGGTATCCAAAGGCTGAGTTTGAGGCTGCAGGATATGAGGTGCCTGAGACTTGGGATGAAATGATCGCGTTGTCAGAGCAAATTGTGAAAGATGGCGATAATCCTTGGGCAATTGGTATTGAAAGTGGAGCAGCAACAGGCTGGGTGGCAACTGACTGGATGGAGGATATTATGCTTCGTACAACATCACCTGAAAACTATGATAAATGGGTCAATGGTGAGCTTCCATTCTCTTCTCCTGAAGTGAAAAATGCGGCTGAAAAAATGTCTGAAATTTGGTTAAATGAAGATTTTGTTTATGGTGGAAGAAAATCAATTGTGACAACAAACTTTGGGGATGCTCCAAAGCCAATGTTTGATGAACCACCTAAAACATGGTTACACCGACAAGGAAGCTTTATCACGAGCTTCTTCCCAGAAGGTACTGTAGCGGGTGAGGATTACGATTGGTTCTACTTACCTCCTATTGACGAACAATATGGTAAGCCTGTTCTTGTTGCTGGTGATATTTATGCAATGTTTAATGATCGTGATGAAGTTCGTGCAGTCATGGAATTCTTTACAACAGGTGAGTCAATTAAATCATGGATTCAATCAGGTGGAGTTGTAGCACCTATGAATGATGCTGACCCTGAATGGTATACAACTGATGTTGAGCGTCGAATGGCAGAATTAATTCAAGAAGCAGATACTCTTCGTTTTGATGGATCGGATTTAATGCCAGGAGCAGTTGGCGCAGGAAGCTTCTGGAAAGGAATGACTGATTACATTAGTGGTACGGTGGAACTTGATCAAGCGCTTAAAGAAATAGATGCAGGTTGGCCGAAATAAAGAATTTTTTCCTTATACTTTAGGCACTATCAGTAGGCATAAGGTTTTTTAGAAATAAGCCAAGTTTTCAAAAAAAAATTGTGCATTCTAAGGACTGGACATAATGTCTGGTCCTTCATTATTAAATTGATTTCATTTGAGAACGTGGTAAGGATTTTTACCTTAAGGAGGTAACCCGAGTGATATGGAAAAACAAACATCACCTTCAGTAGCAAAGCTTGTTTTATTAACAATTGCTGTATTTGCAGGGAACTTACTCATTCATTATGGTATATTTCTTTTTCTACGTGATACAGAGATGCCGGCCCTGCTTTATGCAATCTTGGCTATCATTTGGGGAGTATTCGGAGTTTATACCATTTACTACACACTTAACTGGGTTGTTGAACAATATCCTGTGAAACAAAGGCGTATTGTCCAGCCGTATGTATTCGTTGGTCCTGCCGTTCTTTTGTTAGGATGGCTGATGTTTATACCAACTCTTCGTACATTATATTTAAGTTTTTTTGGCCCAAACTCAGACAGTTTCGTAGGCTTATCAAATTATTTGGCGGTGTTTACGGACCGTCTTTTGTTAACAGCCTTGCGTAATAATTTGTTGTGGGTCCTATTTGGGGCAACACTTTGTATCGTGCTAGGGTTATTGATTGCTGTTTTAGCTGATAGAAGCAGCTATGAAAAAATTGCGAAGGCTATTATTTTCATGCCAATGGCTATATCGATGGTAGCTGCTGGGGTGATATGGAAATTCATTTACTATTACCAGCCAGGAGATCAGCAAATAGGTTTGTTAAACGCAATTGTTGTGGCGATTGGTGGAGAACCTCAAGCGTGGACAAGTATGAATCAGCCTTGGAACAATATGTTTTTAATTGTGATTTTAATTTGGATGCAAACTGGCTTTGCGATGGTCCTATTTTCAGCAGCGTTGAAGGGAATTCCAAATGAGTTACTTGAGGCTGCACGTGTAGACGGAGCAACAGAGGTTACAATCTTTTTCAAAATTATTATTCCATACATTTCAGGTACGATCTTAACTGTTTCAACAACCATTATTGTGTTTACATTAAAAATCTTCGATATCATCATGGTTATGACAGGTGGTCAATACGAAACAGATGTAGTTGCCACGCAGTTTTACCGCCAATTCTTTATGTACAGAAACTTTGGATATGGCTCAACGTTAGCGATTGTTTTATTGATTACAGTCATTCCAGTTATCATCATCAATCTAAAACAATTTCGCAGGCAGGGGGGATTTTAGGATGAAATCAAACAAAGGGTCAAAGTGGCTCGTCAATTTAGTGTTAGCCGTCATTTGTCTGATTTGGCTGATTCCAACGGCGGGACTATTTATTTCCTCCTTTAGACCAGCGGCCGATATATTAGATTCAGGATGGTGGACTGTATTTCCTCATAGAGACTGGGTAACAGAGGATCAACTCACACTCGATCCTGATACAGATTTAAGCAAGCCGATTGCGGTAGAAGGTAAAACCTATACAAATGATGAACTAGCTAGTGGTGTTGTTTTAGATGGTAAAAGACTTATTTGGGAAAACAAACGTAAAAGACTTCTTAATGTTCAAACGAAACAATGGACAATGAATGCAGATTTTACGTTAGAGAATTATCAAACGGTTCTTGGCGGTAAGCAGTATGTGATCACCCTTCCCGGTGGTGGAACAAAAACAGAAAAAGGAAGTAATTTAACACAGTCATTTATTAATACATTTACGGTTTCCATTCCAGCTACCATTATCCCGCTGTTAATTGCTACCTTTGCTGCGTATTCCTTTGCGTGGCTGAAATTTAGAGGCAGCAGAGCGATGTTTGTTGTTGTCATTGCGTTGCTTGTTGTTCCATTACAGGTTGCGCTCATTCCTATATTGAAGGATTATACAAATATTGGTTTAAATGGTAGTTATTTAGGAATATGGCTTGCACACACCACATTTGGATTACCGTTAACAACCTACTTTCTTTATAACTATATTAGTCAGTTGCCACGGGATATTTTTGAGTCAGCCTTTATAGATGGTGCGAGTAATTTTACGATTTTTACAAAATTGATTCTTCCATTATCTGTTCCTGCTTTAGCATCGATCGGAATCTTTCAGTTCTTGTGGGTATGGAATGATTATTTAGTTGCATTGGTGTTCTTAGGAAGTCAGCCAGATGTTCAAGTTCTCTCAATGAGAATTGCAGACATGGTCGGATCACGTGGAGATGATTGGCACTTACTAACAGCAGCAGCCTTTGTTTCAATGATCATGCCGCTTACAGTTTTCTTCTTATTACAACGTTTCTTTGTAAGAGGATTATTAGGTGGCTCTGTAAAAGGATAAAACTAAGTGCAGGAATAAAGCCAGTAATGATGAGTTGTTCATACTGGCTTTAAGCCTGTCTATTTTTTATTGATGAAATGGAGTTGAAAATGCGTGACGTGGAAAATTGAACGAAATAATCTATCACAGCAGGAACTATTAAATCTAGAAAGTTTATTCTCTTTGGCAAATGGCTACATCGGTATCCGCGGGAATTTTGAGGAAGGATATTCGGAAGAGTTCGTTTCGATACGTGGAACATACTTAAATGCCTTTCATGATATAACAGAGATTACATATGGTGAAAAGCTTTATGCTTTTCCAGAAACTCAGCAAAAACTGGTGAATAACATTGATGCTCAAACAATTGATATCTTTATAGACAAAGAGCACTTCTCACTATTTGAAGGTGAAGTACTTTCATATAAGCGGGTGTTGCATTTAGATCAAGGCTATACAGAACGATTACTTCATTACAGAACTCCTAGTGGAAAGGAAGTGAAATTGCAGTTTCGCAGGATCGTATCGTTCTCTGTAAAAGAACTTTTTGCAATTGAATTGAAAATTGAGCCGGTAAATTTTAATGGAGAAGTAAGGATTGTTTCAAAAGTAGATGGAGATGTTTCGAACTATGTTAATAGAAATGATCCGCGTGTCGCTGCAGGACATGCAAAATTACTTTCAGTAGAGAATATTGGGGAGAAGGATGACATCATTTTTGTTGAAGACAAAACGACAAATTCGGATCTTAAGGCTGCTTGCACGACAAAACATATCTTAAATGTTCAAGGAAATAAGACTACTCAAATTCAAGATAAAAGAGTAGAAGTTATCTATACTTTCGAACTCGACCAACCGGTTGAATTTGTAAAATATAACGTTTATACAGATACATTAAGGCATGAACGTGATTTGGTTGAAAAGGGTATAGAGATTCATGGCAATCTTTCAAATCAATCTTTTGACCAGCTCATTCAATCTCAGAAGAACTATCTTGATGAATTCTGGAATGTGGCAGATATAAAAATTGAAGGTGAGGAAAAGCTTCAGGAGGGCATTCGTTTTAACCTTTATCAACTTTTACAATCTGCAGGAAGAGATAAGTACAGTAACATTGCTGCAAAAGGTCTTTCAGGTGAAGGATATGAGGGACATTATTTCTGGGATACCGAAATTTATATGATTCCTGTTTTTTTACTAACAAAGCCAGAGTTAGCAAAACAATTACTGATCTATCGATATTCAATCTTGGATGGAGCAAGACAAAGGGCCAAAGAGATGGGGCATTCTAAAGGAGCCTTATTCCCTTGGAGGACCATTTCAGGATCAGAGTGCTCGGCATATTTCCCAGCGGGCACTGCGCAGTATCACATAAGCGCTGATATTGCCTATAGCTTTATCCAATATTATTTAGCAACAAAAGATATCAATTTTATGGTGGAATATGGTGCAGAAGTTTTAAGTGAAACAGCAAGATTGTGGATGGATACAGGTCATTTTTATCAAGATGAATTTAGAATTGACGATGTAACAGGTCCTGACGAATATACATGTCTTGTTAACAATAATTATTATACAAACGTTATGGCAAAACATAATTTAAAGTGGGCTTACTCCGTTTACAATCAGGTGAGAAAAGAGGATCCAACTTCTTTTAAAGAGTTATCGCAACGCTTAGATCTCACTGAAGAAGAAGCACGAGACTGGAATCAAGCAGCTGAAAAAATGTATTTACCTTATGATGAAGAATTGGGGATTAATCCTCAGGATGATACATTCTTAAAAAAAGCTGTTTGGGATTTTGAACATACACCGAAAGAAAAGTATCCATTGCTTTTACATTATCACCCACTAACACTATATCGCTATCAAGTGTGTAAGCAGGCTGACACTGTACTTGCTCATTTTTTATTGGAGGACGAGCAGTCGTTTGAAACAATAAAAGCATCTTACGATTATTATGAAAAAATTACAACCCATGATTCATCTCTATCCTCTGCGATCTTTAGTATTATGGCAGCGAAAGTAGGTTATTACGAGAAGGCCTACGACTATTTTATGGAATCTGCGCGTCTTGATCTTGATAATACTCACGGTAACACTAAGGATGGCCTACATATGGCCAATATGGGTGGTACATGGATGTCAATTATTCATGGTTTTGGAGGAGTTCGTGTGAAAGAAAGTGGGCTTTCCATTCATCCTGTATTACCGGAGCAATGGACACAATATGAATTTACGTTACATTATTTACAGCGCCAACTTCGTGTGAAAGTAGAACGTGAGCAAATGACGGTTTTCCTTGAAAAGGGCGATCGTCTTGACCTTACTGTTTACGGAAAAAACATAACATTAGAGGAAGGAAAACAATATACAGGTGAAACTTCCAATTAGGAGTGATACAGTTGAGTAAATTAAAGGCTTTTATTTTCGACTTAGATGGTGTTATAACAGATACAGCTGAATATCATTTTCTTGCATGGAAGGCTTTAGCTGAAGATCTAAACATTTCTTTTACAAGAGAAATAAATGAAGAGTTAAAAGGAATTTCAAGAATGGATTCCCTTGAGAAGATCCTTCAATTCGGTGGAAAAGAGCAAGGATTTTCAGAGCAAGAAAAGCTGGAGTTAGCAACAAAGAAAAACGAACATTATGTTGAGTTAATCAATAAGATCACTCCTTCAGATATACTACCGGGAATTGAAAAGTTACTAAGAGATATTAAACAAGCTAACTTGGGAATCGCGCTAGCATCAGCAAGTAAAAATGCCAATATGGTATTAGAAGCATTGAAGCTCAAGGATCAATTTGATTATATTGTTGATGTAACAAAAATTAAAAAAGGAAAGCCTGATCCAGAGATTTTTTTAAAGGCAGCTGAATTGCTAAAAGTTGATCCTTCATCATGTGTGGGAGTAGAAGATGCCATTGCCGGTGTAGAAGCAATAAAAAGTGCAGGTATGTATGCGGTTGCAGTTGGACCGAAAAGTTCCTTCCAAAAAGCTGACCTTGTTTATGAAACAACGGAAGCTCTGTCATTTAAGGAGATTAAAGAAAGATTTGAAGAGTGAAAAAAGGAGAAACCAATGATTGAAAAACAAAGAATTAATGAAGCAGAAAAAGCAGTAAAGGTATTGCAGGAGGAAGTTTATCAACATGAATGGCGCTTGCATTATCATGTTGCTCCAGTAGCCAATTGGATGAATGATCCTAACGGGTTTTGCTATTTTAAAGGTGAATATCATCTGTTTTATCAGCATCATCCTTTTGCTCCAAAATGGGATTCTATGTATTGGGGACATGTGAAGAGTAAAGATCTTGTCAATTGGGAGCATCTTCCGCCTGCTTTGGCTCCAGGTGAAACATATGATAAAGATGGCTGCTTTTCAGGAAGTGCGATTGAAAAGGATGATAAGCTCTATTTAATGTACACAGGTAATGTGTGGACAGGTGAAAATTATGATGAGGAGCTAAAGCAAGTTCAAGCGCTGGCTATAAGTGAGGATGGAATTCATTTTGAAAAGCTGTCAGAAAACCCAGTTATTACAGAGGCTCCAAAAGGTGACATCCATCCATTTCATTTTCGTGACCCAAAGGTATGGAAGCATGATGATCTTTATTATGTTGTGTTAGGTTCAAAAACACTGCAAAATACGGGACAAGTATTAATGTATCGTTCCAAAGATTTGATACATTGGGAATTCGTTAATATTTTGGCTAAAGGTGAGGGTAACTTCGGGTACATGTGGGAATGTCCTGATTTATTTACTTTAAATAATAAAGAAGTTCTCGTGATGTCTCCACAGGGAGTAAAACCTGAAGGGAATTTATATCATAATTTACATCAAGCTGGCTATGTTATTGGTGAGGTGGACTATGAAAAAGGAATTCTTTCTCATGGTGACTTTCAATTGTTGGATTATGGCTTTGATTATTATGCCCCTCAAACAATGGTTGACCCAGAAGGCAGAAGAATTGCTATTGCGTGGATGGATATGTGGGAAAGTGAGATACCGACCCAAGCACACGGGTACACTGGTGCTATGACATTACCTCGTGAGTTGGAACTAAGAGGTGATAAAATCTATTGTCATCCAGTAAAGGAAATTGAAAAGCTCAGACAAGCTGAAGTAATACACAAACAAATTACGTTTTCCGGAGAAACCTCACTTGAAGGTATTGCAGGCGATTGCATAGAGCTAGACCTTTCACTTCGAGTCCACCATTCATCAGCATGCGGAATTCGTCTTCGTGTAGATGAAGATGCTGGTGAAGAAACAGTCATCACCTACTATGGTGACAAAGGAATTCTCGAACTGGACCGTAATGAATCAGGGAAAGGGCCAGGTGGGGTTAGGAAAACACATCTACAATTACAGGATCACATGCTTCACTTAAGAATTTTCATTGATAAATCCTCCGTAGAAGTTTTTGTGAATAATGGTGAGCAAGTACTAACTGCTAGAATATATCCATCTGAAAATAGTACGAACATTCGCTTATTTTCAGATGAAGAAATTGAAATTGTTCAATTAAAAAAGTGGGATTTAAAGCGGTCTATATAATAGTAAAAAACCTTTCAACATTAGTTGAAAGGTTTTTTATTTTTAGAAGTAAGCATAATTTGTCAATTTCGACATAAACATTTATTATTTTTGTAGAACAAAAATAAAATGTTGAGGAGAAATACACAATGGAACTTGAACAACAAAAAGTTCAACAACAAAACAAAGCATTTATCGTGTTTATTTTAGGGACACTTGCGGCATTTGCTCCTTTGTCGATTGATATGCATTTACCAGCGTTTCCAATCTTAACAAATGAATTTCATACTAGTGCATCAATGATTCAGCTAAGTTTAACGTTCTTTTTACTTGGAGCTTCTTTAGGTCAACTTTTTACAGGGCCTTTAAGTGATGTGTTTGGAAGAAGGAAGCCACTGTTAATCGGTTTATCGATCTACGCAGTCACTTCTCTTTTATGTGTTTTTACTGATTCTATTGAACTATTTATTCTTTTGAGGTTGATACAAGGATTAGCAGGATCTGCAGGAATGGTTATTTCAAGAGCCATTGTCAGAGATCTTTATTCCGGTAAAGAAATGACGAAATTCTTTTCATTATTGGCTTTAGTGAATGGAATGGCACCTATTCTTGCTCCTGTCATTGGAGCACAACTTCTAAAGTTTTTTCCATGGCAGGCTGTATTCATAACCCTGACAATGATTGGTGCTGTGATCTTTGCCTTTGTTCTTTGGGGATTAAAGGAAACCTTGCCTGTTGAAGAAAGAAGCCAAGGTGGCTTCCTGCAAACACTTAACACGTTCCGCCAACTACTTACAAATCTTCATTTTATGGGGTATGTTCTTTCATTTGGATTTGTAGCTGCAGCAATGTTCGCTTACATCTCAGGGTCATCCTTTGTTATTCAGTACGTATACGGAGCTTCTGCGGATACATTCAGTATTGTCTTTGCTATTAACGGCATTGGGATTGTCATTGCCAGCCAAGTAACAGGAAAGCTTTCAGAATGGATTGAAGAAAAGAAGCTTCTTTTAGCAGGTGTGTTTATGTCATTTACTGGTGGTCTTAGTTTATTACTTCTCATTTTATTAAAGGTAGAATTGATGTTCATCCTTCCATCACTGTTTTTAACAGTCTCTAGTGTAGGTGTTGTTAATACAACTAGCTTTTCTTTAGCTTTGCAGAATAATAGAAACATAGCAGGCAGTGCCTCTGCATTATTAGGTGTTATGTCATTGCTAGTAGGTGCTATTGTTGCTCCCCTTGTAGGAGTTGCTGGTGAAGATACGGCAGTGCCGATGGGAATTGTTATATTTATATCCAGTTTAGGAGCGGTTCTATCCTATTTCTTTCTCGTAAGATCAAGAAAACTAGCTTAGGTCTATTAAAAAACCAATTTACAAGAAACGAGAGAAAAGGTTATCATTTTCTTGGATAGAAAATTGCAAATGAGTATGGGAGAGAATAAATGAAGGAATTAACGTTTACATCTTATAACCAGTTTCAGCAATTTATTGAACACAAAGCGATGGAAAAAGCGATTATGAAAGGTCTTCATGGGGAAGAATTAGAAACATTTAAAGAGGATTTCCTACAAAGAGCTGATACAATGTGGAAAGACAACGATTGTGATCATTGGGTTGAAAAGCATGGTTATGTTGTAATAAATGTGTGGAAAGACGGTGTAGGCAAGCGTAAAATGACGAGGGGAAGACCGAAGAAACTCGATTCTGAGAAGTACCTTCATTCCATTCATGTTCGTTTGGATGAAGAGGCATACCGTAAGCTCAATCAATACTGTGAAGACAACAACATAGATGTGTCAGAAACAATCAGGAAGTTAATAAAGTCGCTTTAGAATTCTGGAGTTACAATAATATTTAGGTAAGAAAAGCAGTGGTCTTAATTGAGATCACTGCTTTTTGATACCAAAAGTATCACATTGTTAGGGGAGGGAAGAGGTAGATTGGAAGGCGTAGGGGGGATAAGCTCTTAGCTTGATATTGAATCTGCAGGGACTTTTGATGGTTTGATAATAGGAGGTTTGTGGCAGATCTGTTTGAGGAGATTGGTGTCTCGGTACTAAGGGAATTGGGACAGAAAGGTCTTCCGTCAGAAAGATGTGCCTCGAAACAGAGAGAATCGGGACAGAAAAGGTCTTCCAGCAGAAAGATGTGTCTCGATACAGGTGGAATCGGGACAGAAAAGGTCCTCCAGCAGGAATATGTGTCTCGATACAGGGAGAATCGAGACAGAAAAGATCCTCCAGCAGAAAGAAGTGTCTCGATACAGGTGGAATCGGGACAGAAAAGGTCCTCCAACAGGAAGATGTGTGTCGATACAGGAGGAATCGGGACAGAAAAGGTCCTCCGTCAGAAAGAAGTGTCTCGATACAGTGGGAATCGGGACAGAAAAGATCCTCCAGCAGAAAGATGTGTCTCGATACAGGTGGAATCGGGACAGAAAAGGTCTTCCAGCAGAAAGATGTGTCTCGATACAGGTGGAATCGGGACAGAAAAGGTCCTCCAGCAGAAAGATGTGTCTCGATACAGGTGGAATCGGGACAGAAAAGGTCTTCCAGCAGAAAGAAGTGTCCCGATACAGGAGGAATCGGGACAGAAAAGGTCTTCCGGAAGAAAGATGTGTCTCGATACAGTGGGAATCGGGACAGAAAAGGTCTTCCGTCAGAAAGGTGTGTCCCGATACAGGTGGAATCGGGACAGAAAAGGTCCTCCAGCGATTAAGTCCGTATAATTGTGTAAAAACAAAAAGAGTCAAATTAATTCCTTTTGGTCACAATGGTTATCAGCGACGAAAAACCTTGTGGAGGAATTAATTTTGACTCAATTTCAGTTTAACCTAAATCTTGACAATTTAAAAGAATCTGTAATGAATTCTGATATTGATGCTGTCATCAAAGCTTCAATCGTCCTTGTGTTAAATTCTGTGATGGAGAAAGAACGAGATGACCACTTACAGGTTGGAGCTTATGAACGTTCTTCTGAACGTTTTGATTCTCGAAATGGCTACTATGATCGTGACCTTATTCTAAGTATTGGTAGAGTAAGTTTAAAAGTTCCTCGTACACGTAAAGGAGACTTTTCACCATCCGTCTTTGAAAAATATGCACGGTGTGACCAGGCGTTTGTCCTTTCTATGCTTGAAATGGTTGTAAATGGAGTTTCTACTCGAAAAGTAAAGAAAGTTGTTCAGCAGCTTTGTGGAGAAAGTGTTTCAAAATCGTTTGTATCTTCCCTCACAGAAAAGCTAGATCCAATCGTACAGGCATGGGCAAATCGCCCGTTAAATACAATCTATTATCCTTATATCTTCGCGGACGCCATGTATATCAAAGTTCGTGAACATAATCGTGTTGTGCCTAAAGCTGTTTATATCGCGACTGCCATAACGGGAGATAACCAACGAGAAGTACTAGGTATAAGAGTAGATCATGTGGAAAGTTATGATGCATGGAAGGCATTTCTTCTACACCTTCAATCACGAGGTGTTCAATCCCCTAAACTATTCATAACCGATGCACACGCTGGCCTAAAGAAGGCTCTAAAAGAGGTGTTTGTTGGAACTGTTTGGCAACGCTGTACAGTCCATCTAAAGCGAAACATCTTTAATGTGATGCCAAAGAAAGGGATTGAAGAAGAAAAACTAGGGTTAAAGAGAATCTTTGAGGCTGTCAGTGTTGAAGATGCACGACAATTTAAAGATGAATTTATTGAACGTTTTGGAGAAAATCCTAAGATCGAGAAAGCCATTCAAACATTAGAGGATGGCTTCGAAGATGCCGTTCAATACTTAAATGAACCAGTTAGGTTTCAACAATTTATAAGAAGTACTAATTCATTGGAACGCCTCAATCAAGAGGTTCGAAGAAGAGAACAAGTTATCCGTATATTTCCGAATACTCAATCTGCATTTAGATTGATAGGAGCTGTTCTTATGCAAGTCAATGAGGAACAAGCAAAGAAGCAAATTACAAGAGGGAAACCAAGAAAAATGTAGGCCAAAACCACTATCAAAATCTAGTGGTAATTCCTAATTTCGAATTGACATTGAGCCTCCAGCGGGCATGATGTTAAGCCAGGAAGCCAGGAGTTTTACAACCCCTGGCTTGCCCTCCAGGCTATCATGCCCGCCCCTCAATGTAAATTCGAAATAATTCTTGCTTACTATACACGTTTTAAATAAGTTGAAAACCATTGTTGACACTTTTACACAAGAATATGGACTTGACT
>NZ_NUMC01000082.1:0-39212 GCF_002577655.1 Bacillus sp. AFS040349
AGGTTTCTCGACAGCCTGAGTGAACTCATATTAGAGTTCACTTTGCTTAGTAGCCTATTTTATATGAAGCCTCAGTTATCCCCACTGTGCTCCCCATTTTTTCATTTCTTTTAACATTATATTTAAAGCATGGCCTTTCTCTGTTAAAGTATATTGAACTGTCACAGGTACAGTTGCAAAGGTTTCACGAGTTAGTACTTCATGACTTTCTAAATGACGAAGTGTATCTGTTAGTGCTTTTGGACTGATATTTGGGATTGCACGCTGTAGTTCACCGAATCTTCTTGTTCCATCAAAGAGTTGTTTAATAACAAGAAATGACCATTTTCCACCTATAATATTTAGTGCTTTTTCAATGGAACATTCAATATGTAACTCGTTTGCTTTCTCCATAGTATCCCCCTTATAGTTACTATAAAAAGTAAAGTAGATAACTTATTTTTTATTATATCAATAATAATTCAGTACTTGTATACCATTTTGCAACTATATATAATTTACAAATGTAAACGATACCAGAAATAACATGTTCATTCATTTTGTTAAAGGAGATGTTGAGATGAAATATAGACGTTTAGGCAGATCAGGATTAAAAGTAAGTGAAGTAAGCTTAGGAAGCTGGCTTACATATGGTGCTTCTACTGAAAAAGATAAAGCAGTTAAAACGATTGAAACTGCCTATGATTTAGGAATAAATTCATTTGATACAGCAAATGTATATGCAACAGGAGAATCTGAGAAAGTTGTCGGAGAAGCACTTGGTGGGTACAGTCGTGATTCATATGTGTTAGCAACCAAAGTGTTTTGGCCGATGGGAGAAGGACCTAATGACCGTGGACTTTCTAGAAAGCATGTGTTTGAACAGCTTCATGCCAGCTTGAAACGATTAAATACTGATTATGTGGACATTTATTACTGTCACCGTTATGATCCAGAAACACCTGTTGATGAAACATTAAGAACCATTGATGATTTAGTTCGCCAAGGAAAAATATTATATGCAGGTGTAAGTGAATGGACAGCTCAACAAATTCAAGAAGCAGTTGGTACTGCAGAGAAATATTTATTAGATCGAATTGTTGTAAATCAACCGAACTATAACATGTTTCACCGTTACATAGAAAAAGAAGTGATCCCGGTAAGTGAACAGCATGGAATTGGTCAAATTGTATTTTCTCCATTAGCACAAGGTGTATTAACAGGAAAATATAGTTTAAATAACCGAGCTCCAGAAGGAAGTCGTGCAACAGATCCTAACTCGAACATGTTTATGGATCAATTATTAAATGATGAAACACTTACAAAGGTTGAACAACTAGGAAATCTAGCTAAAGAGTTAGATATTAGTTTATCTCAATTAGCGATTGCATGGATTTTACGTTTACCTAATATCGCGAGTACTCTAGTTGGTGCAACAAAGCCAGAGCAAATTATTGAAAATGCAAAAGGCTCAGATGTTACATTAACACCTGATGTGATTGCGAAAATTGAAGACATTTTAAACTAAGGTGTGTGATTTTATGAAGAAAGTTGTTGTAACAGGAGGGAGCGGCCTCCTTGGATATTCTGTTATAAAAGAATTTCTTGATCATGGATATGAAGTTGTAAATGCAGATATCAAACATCCCGAGAATCCAATTTGTAAAACAGTTATAACAGATTTGCAAAATTTAGGTGAAGTTTATGGAGTATTGGCTGGTGCAGATGCTGTTGTTCATTTAGCAGCAATTCCAGTTGCCTATTCTCACCCAAATGAAGTGACATTTCAAAATAATGTGATGTCGACATACAATATATTAGAAGCCGCTGGAACTCTGGGAATTAAAAAAGCAGTGATTTCATCTAGTGAATCATCATATGGATTAGTTTTCCCATTAAAAGAGCTGCTGCCGCAATATGCGCCACTTGATGAAAATCATCCACAATTACCTGAAGATAGTTATGGGTTATCAAAAATCGTAAATGAACAAACAGCCGATATGATTCACAGGCGGACTGGTATACAGGTTGTATCAATGAGATTAGGAAATATTATTGCCCCACATATGTACGAAAACTTTCCTAGTTTTATCAATGATCCGGAACAAAGAAAAGTAATTATGTGGAGCTATATTGATGCTAGAGATGCAGCGGTTGCCTATCGATTGGCTGTAGAAACGGATGGATTAGGCTCAGTTGCGTTAAATATCGCTGCTGATGAAACGAGCATGAATATTGAAAGTCAAAAGCTTATGGACACCGTTTATCCGGGTGTTGAAATTCGTAAACAATTAGAAGGCTATGAGACATTATTTTCTAATGAAAAAGCTAAGAAGCTATTAAATTGGCAGCCACAGCATAAATGGCGTGACTATGTGAATGGTGATAAATAGTGAATGAAGGACCTAGTGCAATACTAGGTTCTTTTTTATTAGATTTGAAAACAATTTGCTATCTTAATACGATCTATATTAAACTGTGAATGGACGTTTGAGCGTATTACATATAAAGAGAGGAATCAATCATGTTACATGAATTTTCAATAAACATACCTTATAAAAATGTTCAGGAAGTTACGGATCTGCTAAATGCAGCAGGCATCTACAATTTATATTATGAATCACCGATTGAAATAATAAAGGTCCAAAACGGATATGGTTATGAGGAAAAAGAAGATCAGCATATAGACTTAAAAATCTATGCGAGTGATCTTGAGGTAGAACACCTACCAGAATCCTATTATCCATTAATTGAATCAACGCTTACTATCTCAAGAGATGCCATTCATTATAAAACCTATGATGAAACAAATTGGGAGCAAACCTATGAATTTGAAGACATAGATTTAGGTAATGGTTGGGTTATTCAATATCCAAACTCCGAAAAACAGTATGAAGATAAACATGTGCTAAAATTCGATCCTTTGGCAGCGTTTGGAACCGGGTTACATGAAACAACTCAAGGCTGCTTACGAATGATTTTGGATAAGGACCTTACTGGGAAAAGTGTTCTTGACCTAGGAACAGGGTCTGGTATGCTTGCTATTGCAGCATCTCTAAAAGGGGCAGACAAGGTAGTGGCTGTCGATTATGAAGAAGTAGCTCGTGAATTTCATCATAACGCAGAACTGAACAATTTAACAAACGATCTCCAAGTTGTCCAAGCCGATCTAATAACTGGTGATTATGAAATAAATGATTATTATGATTTCATTATCATTAATATTGGAGCAAATGAAACAATGAGTATTATTGAAAGGCATGATTTGTTAAAAAATAGTGATACTTTCTTCATTTCGGGATTAGTTGAATGGCATATTGATCAATTAATTGACGTATTTGCCAAAGGTGGTTTTGCTATAGAAGAAAAAGCCCAGACAAATGAATGGGTATCAATTCATTTTAGTAAAGAATAAAATAAGGCCTGTAGAGAGTTGGTTGATTCTCTACAGGCTTTTTATTGTTTAAGATGTTTCCTATCATTTTATCATATAGCGATTAATTGGCCGACCAATCCCGCCATATTCAACATGAATAGAAACAACACCTGTTTTCTCCATGTATTCTAAATAGCGTCTGGCCGTTACTCTTGCGATTCCAATTCCTTCTGCCACTTCTTCAGCTGACACTGGCTTCTGTTTATCTTTTAAAAAGTGTTGGATTTTTTGTAACGTAACAACATTAAGCCCTTTTGGAAGCTCGAAAGAATCATGCTTACTTTCTTGAAAAAGAAGCCGATCTAATTCCTGTTGTGTAATCGATTCTTTTTCATTTACTTTTAAAAAATATGATCGATAGTTTGTTAAAGCCTGTTTAATGCGCTCAAACTTAAAAGGTTTCATAATATAGTCTTTTGCGCCAAGCTGAAAGCAATAACGAACGGTTTCAACATCACTTGCTGCAGTAATGGCAATTACATCTGTATCAAGACCTTCAGAGCGAATTTGTTTGATTGTTGTTACTCCATCTTGATTTGGCATATAAATGTCTACCAGAACTAAATCAGGTTTGTCTTTTTTTATAAGTTCGATTCCATCTTTTCCATTTGATGCACATCCAATAACAACAAAGCCTTCTACACGTTCAACAAATTGTTTATTAATTTCTTGTACCATCGGGTCATCTTCAATAAGAAGAACACGAGTTGCTGGATGATTCATTTGCATTCCTCCAAAAATAACAATCATGACATAAAGGTAATAATAAAGGAAGAACCATGGATAGGTGATGATTCAATTTCAATTGTTCCTCCTGCCTTCGTCACAATTTCTTTTACTAAAAACAACCCAATCCCACGATTGGAACGATCTTTTGTCGAAAAACCTTCTTGAAAAATATAGGGTTTTATTTGTTCGGGAATTCCTTTTCCGTTATCTTCTATTAAAATTGAAAGAAATCCTTCCTCCTGTTCAATGCTTACATGAATTTCCTTATTTACCTCAGGGTAATCCTTAAAAGAATCAAAGGCATTTTCAATTAAATTCCCAAAAATAACGACAAAATCATGCTCGTCCAGAGGTTGTGGAAACGAGAATAATCGACTATGTCGATCAATATTAACAGTAATACCAAGTTCTTTTCCTCGACTTACTTTACTTAAAAGAAGTCCTGAGATACTTTCATATTTTATATTTTTTGTTAAAAATTGAGAAAGCTCTTCATGCTCTTCTGTAATCTGAAAAACATAGTCCAGGGCCCTTTCTTTATGCCCAAGCTGGAGCAATCCTGCAATTGTATGAAGCTTATTCATATGCTCATGATTGTGCACACGTAGGGCACTGACAAATGCTTTAACACCTGTAAGTTCTTCTGCAAGTTTTTTTACCTCCGTCCGATCACGGAAAATTGCTACGGCCCCTACTGTTTTTCCTTTTACTTTGATTGGAATACGGTTGCTGACAATATTTAAGTTTCTAACTGTTAATTCTTTATTAAAGGAAGGTTGTTGTGATGTTAGAATTTCAGGCAATCGGGTATCAGGAATCACAGATTGAATATGCTTTCCGATCACTTCTCCGGTTATTCCCATCATGACTTTAGCTTGATCGTTGAAGACCGTGATTTTTTGGTCATTATCAATAGCAATGATGCCTTCATGTATGGCATTAAATGTTTCTGTTCGTTCAACAAAAAGTCTTGCAATTTCATGTGGTTCAAGGTTAAACATTTCTTTTTTTATCCGTGATGCTAAAATCCATGCCCCCCAACCACCAAATAATAAAGAAATAGCAGCAGTAAAAATAATTTCCATGCGGAGATTTTTAATTATTTCTATAAGAGTTGGCATTCGATACCCAACAACAACAACACCCACTTGATGATGTTCTTGATTAATTATAGGATAAAATCCACGAATAATTGTACCGATCTCTCCTTTTGCTTTTGTTGTGTAAGAGAGCTCAGCAAAAGCAGGTCCCTCATCAGCACCCTTCGATTTTTGTCCAATGAGTTTTGGAACGGGATGAGACAAACGGATATGATTCATATCCATCACAACAATGTAGTCGGCATGGTGAATAATACGAATCGTTTCGACCCTGTTATTAATCTCGTTTCTTTCCTCCACACTACCAGTTATCTTGGCAGTAATATCTGATGCCTCCGCAACCGTTTGTGCTGTTAATAACGCACGTTGTTTTAATTGTTCTTCTTGTGAGTTAATAAAATTATGGATTATAACAATCCCGGCTAGAAATAAAGAAAAGCTAACAATAAAAAAGATTAAACCCATAATCTTTGTTTGGATTGTTACACGGTTCATACAGTGTCCTTTCTAGATCTAAGAGTTATAATGAGTTTGAAGCAAAGAGTTGCTTTCATTTTACCATGGAATTTTATAGCATGTTACAATGTGTGAGAGAAGGGGGGAAAGAAAAGTATATGAAATATTTGATTGGATCTTGTTTAGTTGTACTTGGTCTTATTTTTTCGCTTATTTTCTATCCCTTCCAGAATGCAGATCATGATGTAAGCTATGATGATGAACAAGAAGGTCTTTCTGAGCAAATTGTCATAAAGTTTAGTCATGTTGTTGCTGAAAATACACCGAAAGGGCTGGCTGCTCAGAGGTTTGCACAACTGGCCGCAGAAAAAACGAATGGGATTGTAAAAGTAGAAGTCGTACCTAATGGGGCTTTATATACGGACGAACAAGAATTGGAGGCACTAGAAAACAACAATGTTCAAATGATTGCTCCATCATTATCAAAAATGACAAAATTGACGCCGGAATGGGGATTATTTGACTTGCCGTTTCTCTTTGAAAACGATGAAGATGTAGAAGAAATTTTTTCAGGACAGATTAGTGAACGTTTACTCACTTTACATACGAAAGAAAATATAAAAGGGATGGCATTATGGAGCAATGGTTTTAAGCAAATGACAAGCAATGTACATGCTCTTCAAATACCAGGGGATTTTCAGGGACAGCGCTTTAGAACAATGCCTAGTTCAATTATCGAAGAACAATTTCAGCAATTAGGAGCGCGGCCAATTTCTATACCTTTCGATCAGTTATATACGTCACTTGAGCAGGACATGTTTGACGGTCAGGAGAATACAATTTCTAACATTTATTCACGTCGTTTGTATGAATTTCAAACAAATATGACGATAAGTAATCATGGATTTTTAGGCTATGTTGTTTTGATTAATCAAAATTTTTGGAATAGCTTACCAAAGGATATACAAGAAGGCTTAACATCAGCTATGAAAGAAACAACAGAATGGATGTTGAATGAATCAGTTAAAATGAACATAGAGCAGCTAAAACTAATGAAGGATGAATCAACCATTGATATTCACGTCCTTACTAGTGAGGAGAGAGCTGAATGGGTAGAAAAACTGATGCCAGTCTATAAAAGCTATCAACAAGGGATAAATGATGAGTTAATAAAGAATTATATAATGACGAGAATTGAGGAATTAGAGACACCTTTGTAGTGTCTTTTTTTATGCTCCACTAGTAACCTAATACTTACCCGCAAAGATTTTCTGAACGTAAAAAAAAGACCAAAAAGACCAAAAAGATCATTATCACCTTAAATATTAAAATTCTTAATTATCCGATAATATAGAGAAAAGATATTGAAAGCGTTAACAAGAAAGGGTGAGTGATCGATGAAAATAAATTTTAAAAATCTTACAGTCCAAGTTATTATTGGTATTATTTTAGGTATTACGATAGGATTTATCTTTCCTGAGTTTGGAGCCCAATTAAAGGTCTTGGCTGATATTTTTATTAAGCTGATTAAAATGGTAATTGCTCCAATTATCTTCTTTACTATTGTTATCGGAATAGGTAGCATGGGGGATTTAAAGAAGGTTGGTAGAATTGGTGGAAAAGCATTACTATATTTTGAAATTGTTACAACTTTTGCATTAGCAATTGGTATTTTAGTTGTTACATTGATTCAACCTGGTAGTGGCTTTAATACAGACGGAGCAAAAGGAGCAGATGTTTCTCAATATACAGATCAAGCTGCGGAAGCTAGTCATGGATTTATGGATTTCGTGATGGGAATTGTTCCGGATAATGCTGTTGCTGCTTTAGCTGGTGGAGAATTACTCCCAATTTTATTCTTTGCTGTTTTGTTTGGAATTGCGACAGCATCATTAGGGGAAAAAGTAAAACCTGTTATTTCGTTATTTGAAAAACTAACAGATATTTTCTTCGCTATTGTAAATATGATTATGAAAATGTCACCTATTGCAGCATTTGGTGCAATGGCGTATACAATTGGTAACTTTGGAATTGGCTCTCTTGTTTCTTTAGGGAAACTGATGGGATCTGTTTATATCACAATGTTTTTCTTTATTATTCTTGTTTTAGGTGGTATTGCAAAATTTTACAAGTTTAATATTTTTAGTTTTATTAAATATATTAAAGAAGAGATTTTACTTGTATTAGGAACATCTTCATCGGAATCTGCTTTACCAAAAATGATGCAAAAGCTTGAGAAATATGGTTGTTCAAAGTCAGTTGTTGGCCTTGTTGTTCCAACTGGATATTCGTTTAACTTAGATGGAACCTCTATTTATCTATCAATGGCCGCTATTTTTATTGCTCAAGCATATGGCATTGATTTATCTTTCTGGCAGCTTGCCACTTTATTAGGTGTATTAATGCTAACATCTAAAGGAGCAGCAGGAGTAACTGGTTCAGGATTTATTACTTTAGCTGCTACATTAGCTGCGTTCCCAATGATCCCTGTTGAAGGGATGGCATTGTTATTAGGTGTTGACCGCTTCATGTCGGAAGCACGTGCTATTACAAACTTAATTGGTAACGGGGTAGCAACAGTTGTTGTATCAAAATCTGAAAATGAATTTGATCCTAATGGATATATTGAAACAGAAGAAGAAGTTGATGTCACATCTAGTCATTTTAATCCTACTGTTGAAGCAACTGTTAAATAAGATTCAAAAGAGATTGACTGATTTTGGTCAGTCTCTTTTATTGTTTATAGGAATATATTAACAAGGAAAAAAAGAAAGTAAACTAGAAGATATATCTTTACATATTTAGGAGGAAAGACAATGAGCAAACGCCTTTGTGAACAATTAGGTATTAAGTTTCCGCTTATACAGGCAGGTATGGCAGGTGGTGCCACAACAGTGGAATTAGTAGCAAATGTTTCAGAAGCAGGTGCACTTGGTACATTAGGGGCTGCTTATATGAAACCAGAAGATATAAGGAAAAGTATTAGAAAGATAAAAGAAGAAACAAACAAACCATTTGCTGTTAATCTATTTTGTACATCAATGAGAGATGACTTTACTAACCTAAAAGAAGTAGATTCTATATTACAAGTGTTTCGAGGAAAGCTAGGGATTATACAAACAGAAGAAGAGTTAAGAACAGTTGATACTTTTGAGGAACAATTTCAAGTCTTGCTTGAAGAGGAAGTACCGATTATTAGTACTGCTTTTGGTTTACTTTCTCCGGAAAAAGTAGAAAAATTAAAAAGTCATCATATCAAAATTATTTCTATGGTTACAACTGTTAAAGAGGCGATTCTTGCGGAGGAAAATGGAGTGGATAGCATCGTTGCTCAAGGCAGCGATGCAGGAGGGCATAGAAGTACGTTTAATATAGAAGAACATCCAAACGGAGCAAATATAGGAACATTCTCACTTATCCCTCAGGTAGTAGATTCTGTGAACATACCAGTAATAGCGGCAGGTGGAATCATGGACGGACGCGGAATGCTTGCAGCTATGGTTCTAGGAGCACAAGGAATTCAAATGGGAACTCAATTTTTAACTTGTAAAGAATCAGGTATTCACCCAGCCTATAAAAATGCGTTACATACTAGCACAGAAGAAAGTACCGTGATAACAAAAAGCTTTTCGGGACGACCGGCAAGAGGAATAAAAAATGAATATATAACAGAATTTGAAAATTCGGGTGTTTCACCACTACCTTTTCCAAGTCAAAACACAATTACTTCAGCAATCCGTAAAGCAGCAGCAGAACAAAATAATCCCGACTTTATGTCATTATGGTCAGGTCAAACTACAAGACTTCTTAAAAACGATCAAGCTGCTAGTGAAATAGTGGAAGAAGTAATCAGAGAATGGAAGGAAGCTTTAACAAAGATAGAAATGTTGAAACATTTTTGATGAAATCATTATTTTTTTCATAATTCATGGTTAAATAATCCATAGTAATTATGATATGATAGAGTATATTTTAATGTGTAAAGGAGTTCATTATGGAAAAAGTACTTGTTTTTGGTCACAAAAATCCGGATACAGATACAATCTGTTCTGCCATTGCGTATGCTGAATTAAAAAATAAAATTGGTCAAAATGCTGAGCCTGTTCGTTTAGGTGAAGTAAGTGGGGAAACTCAATATGCGCTTGACTATTTTAAAAAGGAAGCTCCACGTCTTGTTGAAAAAGTAGCAGGTGAAGCAAGTGAAGTTATTTTAGTTGACCATAATGAGCGTCAACAAAGTGCTGACGATATTGATTCAGTTCGCGTACTTGAGGTTATCGACCATCACCGTATTGCAAATTTTGAAACAAGCGATCCTTTGTACTATCGTGCTGAGCCGGTAGGTTGTACGGCAACAATTCTTAACAAGCTTTACAAAGAGAATGGTGTTGCAATTGAAAAAGAAACAGCAGGATTAATGCTTTCAGCGATTATTTCTGACTCTTTATTATTTAAATCACCAACTTGCACACAAGAAGATATTGATGCTGCTAAAGAACTAGCTGAGATTGCAGGTGTTGATGCAAACACTTACGGATTAGAAATGTTAAAAGCTGGAGCAGATTTAAGTGATAAATCTGTTGAGCAATTAATTTCACTTGATGCAAAAGAATTCCAAATGGGATCTAGCAAAGTAGAAATCGCACAAGTTAATGCTGTTGATACTAATGATGTTCTTGTACATAAAGCTGAAATTGAAGCAGCTCTTTCAAACGTTGTTTCTGAAAAAGGCTTAGATTTATTCCTATTCGTTGTAACAGACATTTTAACAAATGATTCTGTTGCAGTTGCAATCGGTAATGAAACAAGCAAAGTTGAACAAGCATTTAACGTAACACTAGATAACAACCAAGCTACTCTTAAAGGTGTTGTTTCTCGTAAAAAGCAAATTGTTCCTGTCTTAACAGAAGCATTTTCAAAATAATGAAATATAAAAGCCGCATTCTTAATTAGAATGTGGCTTTTATTAATTAAATTGCATCCTCCACCTGTCAAGTTTTGACAAAATGTGCTCTTATAGAAAGATATTATATCCATTTTTAAGCATTATATGGTAACATTTAACTAGTAAACATCATATGGTGGAGTGTAAATCACATGAATTCTCAAATCTTTATATATATTGTTTTTTTGGCAGTATCTGGAGTTTTAAGTTTATTTATAGGAGTATTTGCTTTTATTCGAAGAAAAAACTTTTTTGGAAGTAAAACGTTTATACTAATTTCTTTGTTCTCTTCTATTTATACATTTGGACATGCTTTTGAGCTATCTAGTCAAAGCTTGTCGATGATTGTGTTTTGGACCTACTTTCAGTATTTAGGACTCCCATATATTGCACCTCTTAGCTTGATTTTAGTTACTCAGTATATTGGGGCAGAAAAATATATGACCAAAAAGAATGTAATAACTGCTTTTAGTATTCCAGTCTTAACAACACTAATAGTCCTGACAAATCATTTTCATCACCTTTTTTATCAAACCATTTATCTTAAACAGGGGATTGCACCATTATTGGGGTTTGTTTTAGGTCCCTGGTATATTGTTCATGGCAGTTACACATTTGCTTGTTTACTAGTGGGAGGTATTTTATTACTTCATTATTGGAAGCAAACAAAGTCAACATATTGGAAACAAACATTAGTCATGCTCCTTGGATTGTATTTACCAATGATTTCTTCATTTCTTTACTTAATCGGACTGGTTCCTTTTAGTATTGACCCAGTTCCAGTTGTATTAAGTGTTACATCAGCATTATATATTTGGGCGTTTTTATCTACTAATTTATTTGATTTAGCACCTATCGCAAGGGGCCTTATTTTTGATAGTATGCGTGATGGTGTAGTTGTTTTGGATCAATCAAAACGAATTATTGATTTTAATTATGCTGCTACTAGTTTAATAAAAAAGTTAGATAATACTATGATAGGCAAGAAAATGGAGTTGCTATGGGAAAATAATCATGATTCTTCAGCCTTTCCGTTTCCTGAACTAGATTCTATGGATCATGAATCAGAATTTGAATTAGAATGGCATGAGAGAAATCATTATTATCAATTACGTTCTTCTCCGATTAAGAAAAAGAGCGGAGATGTTGTAGGAAATACAATCGTTATTCTAGATGTTACAGAGCAACGACGATTACAAAATAGACTTGAGCGTCTGGCATACATTGATCAATTAACAAACATATTAAATCGATCTGCATTCCTTGAAGAAAGCATAAAATTAGTAGAAGAAATGAGAAAAAAGGATCAAACAGTCGTTTTAATTCTTTTTGATATTGACCATTTTAAACAAATTAACGACACTTATGGACATCATATAGGAGACGAAGCAATTCGACATGTTGTTCGTATTTGTAAGCAATTGTTGCAGCCTAATGATTTATTTGGACGCTATGGTGGAGAAGAATTTGTGTTATGTTTACCTTCTATGACATTGGAAGAAGCTGGAGAGTATGCAGACATGATGAGAAAAAGTATAGAAAATGAACCACTTGTTATAAATAATGAAATCATACCTATTACAGCAAGCTTCGGGGTCGCGAAAGTGATCGAAGAAAATATGATGACAAGTGCACTGAATTCAGCTGATAAAGCGCTTTATGCCTCCAAGCGTACTGGCAGAAATAGCGTCTATATTGAAAATGGAAAACTTATTGATTATAAAACAAGAAATGCAGTACATGTATAATATACATAAAAAGAAAACTTCGATTTTTAGCATGATGGTTTAGGTGCGAGGGAGATAATAAAATTTGAAAAGGTAAGCACTAGTGGGCTTATCTTTTTTATTTCATTGAAAATTTTCACAGAAATAAAAAGCACATTTAAAATTGACGATTTTTAAAAGACCTTATATATTTATAATGACCAACCGGTTCTGAATGGAGGGTAAGTATTGACACGTGGGCAAGATCAGAAAGATAAAATAGTAGACGCTGCCATGCAAATATTCGGTAAAAAGGGGTTTTATGATACAAAGATGCTGGATATTGCTGAAAAAGCAGGTGTGTCAAAAGGTACAATTTATTTGTATTTTTCATCAAAAGATGAATTATATATAGAAACACATGAAAGAAATTTTCAGCGATATATAGATATGATTGAAGCAAAGGTAAACACCTTTTCTTCTTTTAAAGAAAAATTAATTTGTATTGCTGAGGAACAACTTGCCGTATTTTATAGAGATAAGCATACTCCTAATAAATATTTGCAGGCATATAATAATAATCCTAAGATGATAAAAACTTTACATGATTTTTTAGATAATTATCATCAATACGTCACTTCTGTTATGGAAAAAGAAAACATTCTTAATGCAAGTGATCATGCGAAAGCTTTTATTGGTATGCTTGAAAACTATAAAAGAGATATCTTTTTTAACAAAGAGTTTGATTATTCAATGTTACTTAAGACAGTCTTATTTGTAGTAGATCTTTTTTTAAAAGGATGTCAAAGGAACAATTCATAATCGTTCCTTACCTTATTTTCTGAGTACCCACTGGTCAGTAGATATATTTATTTAATGGGTATTTATGTAATATTAGAGTACCCATTGGTCATAAATTGAAATTCCAAAAAAAGAAAAGGAGTTTACGAATGTTCAATTCATTAATTAAGAGACCAAAAGTTACCCTTACTTTTATCGTGCTTTTTATACTGGTAGGAGCACTAACAGCCTTGCAGCTGCCAAAGCGTGAAATTCCTGAAATATCAGTAAATGTGGCTACAATCACAACAATCTTTCCTGGTGCTGAGCCAGAACTTGTTGAAAGAACAGTTACGAATCCTTTAGAAGAAGAACTCGAGGATATTAAAGGGATAGCAGAATTTTCATCTGTATCCGGAGCTGGAGTTTCTACTATTGTTCTTGAATTATCAGATAATGAAGATCGTAATCAAGTATTATCACAAGTAAGGCAGGCAGTATCAGACACTAGCCAAACATTCCCTGAAAATGTGTTGAAGTCAGAAGTTAATTCGGATATTCAAACAGGCACTCTTTCTTCATATCATTTACTAAGTGATGACAGAGAACTATTACAGAACCAGAGAGAATTGTTACTTGGATGGCAAAAAGAATTGGAAGAAATTGAAGGAGTTCGAAAGGTATCATTTAAAGGGATTGTCGAAGATGAATACATGTTAACCCTTGATCAAAATAAGCTAAGTGATTATTCCCTTATCTTCCCTGATGTCATAAACGCCATAAATAATGAAATTGAGATTACACCTTTAGGCAGTAAAGAAATAAATGGTGAAAACAAGCAATTGTTGTTGAAGCATATTAAGACGGTTGAAGAGGTAGAAAAGATTTTTTTAAAGGTAGATGAAAAAGGTAACGACATTTTGATAGGTGATGTAAGCGAACTAAAGTTAGTTCCTTCAGAAAAATCTAAAATCGTAAACTATAATAACACACCTGCTGTTTCAATGACGGTACTGCAGGAAGAGGGAGTAGACATTCCATCTCTTCATGAAACGGTTGATGAAAAGGTAAAAAAACTAGCGAATGAGTTGCCCGAAAATATTACATTGGACACTTATTACACTCAAAATACGATTGTCGGGAAAATTTTCAAGGATTTAGGTCTTTCTTTTCTAATTTCGATTGCAGTGGTAGTGCTAGTAACTCTTTTAGGATTAAATGTTAGCTCTGCTTTTCTTGTTGCGATTGCAATACCTGCTTCAATTGCACTTGGGCTAATACCTTTGCCATATATGAATGTTGATTTAAATCAAATTTCGATTATCGGAATGATTATTGCACTAGGAATTCTTGTTGATGATGCAATTGTTGTTAACGACAACATAAGAAGAAGATACAAACTAGGTGATGGTCCTTTAAAAGGAGCTCTACAGGGAACGAAAGAAGTGAGAGTTTCTGTTATCACCTCAACCTTAGCGATCGTTTTCACTTTCTTGCCTTTAACCTTTATTGGGGGATCAAATGGAGCATTTATACGCGCGTTACCTTCTGTATTAATTACAACGATCATTGGATCAACGATTATCGCTTTAACACTAGTGCCGATCTTTTTAATGTGGAATCAGAAACGCTTAGTAAACAAAGCAACTGTTAAAAATCAAAAAGATGGTTTATTAGGAAAACCGCTAGAAGGTCTTGCAGCTTTTTATAGCAACAAGATCTTAAAGAAAGTTGTCAAATATCCGATGAGAATTGGATTAACCGTATTAGTGTTTTGTACCTTCGTTTATGGGTTAGTTCCATTTATTCCTGTTGTGTTTTTCCCTAGTGCAGATCGTGAAGAAGTAACAGTTACTGTTACATTGCCACCGGAAAAAACAATTGAACAAACAGAAGATTTTCTGGAAGAAATGCAAGAGTATATGAAAAAAGAAGATTCAGCGATTTATGAAAGTACAATATTTGCCGGGACTGGTGAACCAGGGATGTTTGGAAGTGTTATTTCGAATCCAGGTGAAAATAATGGGCAAATTGTCCTTAGAGTCGATAAAGAGTCACAATCAGCAGCAGAAACGATCGATAAATGGCAGGATTCTTTAAGAGAGAGGTACCCAGAAGCAATCATTTCAATGGCGACGATTGAGGACGGTCCACCTGTTGGCGCACCAATTGCTATTACTGTATCGGGTAGTGATATCAAAGAACTTTCCGATACTGTTGACGAAATGAAAGGAAAAATCTCAAAAATAGATGGAAGTGGAGCAGTCATTGATGATGTTGGTCAATCACGTCCAACTATTGTTTATGAACCAATTCGTAATAAAATGCAAGAGCATGGAATTACATCTAATGAGATTAGCCAACAGATTAGATTAATAACAGACGGAGTTCCAATGGGAAGTTATGATGATGGGACAACAAGCCGTGATTTCACTATAAAGGTTTCAGGTGATCGTGATGAAAGTGATATAAACCTAGAGGAAATAAAATTACCTTCCAACACGATGTCACAGCAAGGACCACCTGTTCTTGTACCTTTATCCGAGCTTGTAGCTGTAGAGGAAGGTCAAGAAATTCAATCTGTTCCACATAGTAACGGAGAAAGAACCATTACCATTCGAACATATCCAACTGACGACAAAAAAACAGATGTAGAATCTGAAATTAAGACGTTAGCGGAACAATATACGTCAGATTCAATTAATGTTTCTGTAGGTGGGGAGTCTTCGGCTCGTTCCGATTTCTTTGTAGAAGTAGGAAAGCTATTTATTATTGTTGTGTTCCTTATTTATATTTTAATGGTTGTTCAATTCAACTCACTAAGAATTCCGTTGCTGATTATGAGTTCTGTTTATCTTGCAATTTCAGGAGCGGTTATAGGTTTATTCCTTACTCAAACAGGCTTAGGCTTTATGGCGATGATGGGAATTGTCTCCTTAGCAGGAATAGTTGTTAGAAATGCAACGGTGTTTATTGAGTTTATGGAGCAAAGACTTCAAGAAGGTGCTACTTTACTGGAGGCTGTAGTTGAGTCAGGTGAAGCAAGATTAAGACCTGTAGTCTTAACAGCAGTTACATCTATGGGTGCATTATTACCAATTGCATTTAGTGGAGATGTATTATTTACCCCGCTAGCCATTTCAATTATTTCAGGTATTTTCTTTTCGACCATTTTCACATTGCTTTTTGTTCCGGCCTTTTATACTGTGATTAAAAGGAAGAAAGTTAAGCAAATACAAGAATAAAAATGAAGCCTACATAAGTTGTGTAGGCTTTATTTGTTTATATGATTCAAATAGTCTAGGAAATGGTTCGTTCCATTGCGCTCCAGACACTTGCTTTCCGCGGGGCGTGCGCTGAGCCTCCTCGGCTTTGCCTGCGGGGTCTCACCTGTCCCGCTGCTCCCGCAGGAGTCAAGTGTCTTCCGCTCCATTGCACTATCGTTTTATTATTCGTTAACATTAACAATCTTAGGAAGAACATTATTAATGAAATAACCACACTCATGGTTCATATTGTATTAAACAAATTGGTGAGTGTTTATAAATTATATTTCTCCTTAAGTGATTCAGGTGCCATCTTAATTAATCGTTCTAAAACGAATGTAGCAATGACAACATCGTCGACAATTCCTAGAACAGAGAGGAAGTCAGGAATTAAGTCGAATGGAAACATTGCGTAGGCTACGATGAATAACAGCCCAATCACTTTTTTAGTGGTTTCAACCTGTTTTGATAAAAAAAATTCTTTTAGAAAAGGTAGAAATCTCCAAAAAGTAAATATGAATTTTATTCGTTTGATAATTTTGAGCATTTCATCATTCCTTTTAAGATTTAGGTGAAAAACCTTGAATGATTGTTACGATATTAAGGTTCAGTCGTGGTGGATTTTTCACCTCTAATGTAGTAGAAGCTAGAAGTTTTGTTTCGACAATTGTTAATAATACAATACCCATGAAGAAGGTACGCATATTCTTTAAATGCAATTAAAATCGTTTCTCCTTGTTAAAATTAGCAATGATTAAAGAAATCGATTTTACATCTTTCATCTTTCCTTTCTGCTTATCAATCTTATGATATTACCTGTATGATATCTTGATCTTTACTTTCTACACCTTCATTAAAAGTAAGTCTTGTTTTAAAGCGATAAGAAATATGCTCACTAGATACAGGAATATTTTCTGGCAACTTAAATGTAAATGAAATTTTGCTAGCTTCTTCTGATCGGAGAAGCTTTGTTGATAAGATAGTCGCAGTATCAATCACTTTTTCAGTTTTTGTCGTAGAATCAATTAATACTAGATCACTATCAATTCTTCTTAATTGCTGTTCAATAGTTCCACCTTTAACATGAAAGTAACCATTGATAAGTTCTCCGCGTTTATACGTTTCCTTAGGTAAGATAAGATCAATTATCGCAGATCCTACACCTAAAAGTGACATATATTTCCTCAATAGCATCATTTATCTCCTCCTGTTTGTTTGCTTTGTGATAAATACTTTTGATCAATGCGTTTCTCAATTCTATCCATTTGCGTTTTATCTTTAAGAAGTTCTTCTTTGTTTTTTCTAATCAAATCTTCCATTGATACTTTTTTTACCATAATGGTAATCTCCTTTTTTACGTTTCCTATAGGTAGTCAAATAAAAAGACCTTTACCGTAGATGGTAAAGGTCTCAAAAAACACATAAAGACCTTTACTTAACAGTAAAGGTCTTGCTAACAACGAAATGGTTGCCAACGAAGCCGAGAGTTAGAAACTCTGTAATGACGACTTTGTTGTAAAAGCTACTCCCCTTTAGGAGAACGTTTTTATTTACTTGAGATAATAGTAAGATATTTTTTTATTATAGTCAATAGATGGTTAATAAATTTATAGAAAATTTATTAACTAAGAGTAACAGGAGATTATTATTTAACTGATGTGGTTTGGAGGATCTTGATCATTTTGGGAATAATTGCTTCAGATTCTTCTTTATTTAGGTAGTGGATGGTGAACCTTATGAATACCCCGTTAATCTCTTTTACAACAATTGTTGTTTGAGTATTGTTGTTATATCCATTTAAATAAAGCAAAGCATCATGATAAAAAGGAAGTGAAGTGGCTTTTGGATCATACTCAGTTACTTTATTTCCATTAAGACATCATGGAATTAGTCTTAATTTCTTCTAAGTTAACATTGCTGTCTAAGACCTCAAGTCTAGAAAAATATTCTTCGTTACTAGTAGATTGTAAGATGAATTTTCGTGGCTCTTCTGCGTCAAATGTAAATCCTTTTGTTGGTCTTACATTCACTTCCTTTTTAGATGCATCATAACTATTGGGTGAGCTTGTATCCCTTTTAGCATATGCAACATTAAGTGTTTGACCAACCTTGATCCAGTTAGAGGTTAGGTAGTTAATTGACTTTAACTCACTAACAGTTAAACCGTAATTTTTTGCGATGCTATATAGAGTATCACCTGCTTTTACAGTAACATTTGTAGGGATAACAAGTTTTTTTTCAACAATGATTGTGTTCGATGTAAGGTGGTTGATGAACTTCAATTGTGAAACAGAGGTGTTATATTTTTTGGCGAGGCTATATAAGGTATCACCTTTTTTTATCGTAATGGTTGTGGGAATTGTTAGTTTGTCTCCTAAGTAGATCGTTGAAGAAGAAAGGTTGTTTAGTTGTTTTAATTGTGCAACTGTTAGTTCATGTTTTTTAGCAAGGCTATATAAGGTATCACCTTTTTTTATTTCGTATGTTGTTGAAGCACCAGCTGAACTAGCTCCAAACACTCCACTTATTCCTAGTGTTAAAATAGCTACTTTAATGAGATTATGCTTATGTTTTTTCATGATGTTTCCTCCCGGTAATGATATCTAACACGAAAAACGTTTCCGTATTACTACATATGACGGAATGAAAACAGAATAGTTGCGTATGGAAAAGCCTATTTTTAATTTATAAAAAAATGTACTAAAAGCCCAAGAGTTCCTATAAGACTTTTTAGTTCTAAAGGGTTATAATTGTGAATATAATAAATCTCACTATTAGAGAAGGTATTATAGTTTGTTTTACTTATTATTTCACTTTGTTGAAACACATGTACTCGTTTCACACAACCCTATCCAATATTAAAAAACTAATATTATAGTAGAAAGGTGTGTAATAAATGGAAGCAAATATGAAAAATCCAATTTCTGTTGATTCAACAATATCTCTAAAAGGAATTGTTAAAGCAATTTTTCAAGATACAGTTCATGTTCAAATAGGTGGAAAAATTATTACAATGCCTATTAAAGATTTTCATCTTTTAAAAGGTGAAACGAATAAAAGCGAATAAATAGATGTTTTTGGTTCAGGTATACTCATCATGTGCGCCTGAGTTTAACCAAAAAAGAGGTCACCTTAATCCAAAAGGAGACCTCTTTTTTATATTATTTAAACCAACCTTTTTCTTTTGATTGTGTAATGGCTTCAATTCTATTTTTTACATCAAGCTTTTCTAGGATAGTGGATATATAGTTTCGTACCGTCCCTGTTTTAATACTAAGCTGATCGGCAATTTCTTTTGTATTCATGCCATCTGCGACTAAGCCTAGTACTTCCTTTTCGCGCTCAGTTAAGGGGTTTTCTTCACTATATACGTCGTCCATTAGTTCAGGTGCATATATTCGTCTACCCGACATAATGCTTCTTATCGAATTTGCCAACTCATCACTGGGACTATCCTTTAGAAGGTATCCTTTGACACCAGCTTTAATGGCTCTTTGAAAATAACCTGAACGGGCAAAGGTTGTAAGGATGATCACTTTACAATCACTATTTTCAATCTTTTCTGCAGCTTCAAGACCAGTCATTTTAGGCATTTCAATATCCATTATACATATATCAGGACTGTGTTTTTGAACGAGTGTAAGGGCATCCTCTCCATTATTAGCCTTTCCAACAACTTCCATATCGTCCTCCAAGTTAAGAAGTGAACCTAAGGCACCTAAAAGCATTTGTTGATCTTCAGCAATCACAATTCGTATCATAGCAAGCCCCTCCTAATCTATCTGTTTTACAACATTAGGTACTCTAATCGTTAATGATGTACCTTTTTCGTTTTTTATTTCAAGATTTCCATTAACAAAATCGAGGCGTTCCCTCATTCCGGAAAGGCCGTTACCTTTTGCGATTATAAGGTCTTCAAAGCCGATTCCGTCATCCTTGATAGTCATGATTAATTCGGTCGAATTTTGTTCAAGAGAAAGATAACAATTAGAGGCCTTACTATGTCTGACAACATTTGTAACAGCTTCTTTTAAGCACATACTTAAGATATTCTCGGTTAACAACGGGACATTTGATAAGACCATTTCTTGGTCACATACTAAATTAATTTGAGCTGCTTTTAATATTTGCTTAACATGTACCATTTCCTCTTTTATACGGATACCTCTCATTTGAGAAACCATTTTTCTTACTTCATTTAATGCTGTTCTAGCTGTTTGTTGAATTTCTTTCATTTCATTTTTTGCCTGCTCTGGATCTTTATAAATAATTTTTCGAGCTAAGTCACTCTTAAGACCAATCATTGATAGCTTTTGACCTAATGTGTCATGAAGGTCACGGGCAATTCGTTGACGTTCTTCAAGTATAACTAGTTCAGATATTCGTTTATTAGCATCTTCCAGCTTTTCTTGGAGCTGATCACGTTGTTTTCGATTATAAATACTAAATGGAAGAAAGATGACACTAAGAGAGCTAATAATCACGAAGGGAGCCTGGCGTAATAGCAACTGCTCATGTAAAACGATACTAAAGTTTATGGCAACGGCTGTACTGACTAAATGAATAATGTATAGTGTTAAAAAAGGAGCACGATCCTTTATATTTCCAATGAAATATGCAATATAAAAAGAAAAATAAAAATAATTAAATAGATAAGTTGATGTAAATGATATCCCAATCAAAATAAGTGTTAAAACGTAAATTCTCCAGCTTTTAGCAAGAAATGCGTAACGAAGTGTAATGAAAAACGATACAGTAAGGATTATGCCTGTAATGATTTCCGCCGAAGAGGATGATTGGAAAATAAAATAAAAAGGTAAAATGCTTAAAAAAGCCCAAATATAAGGGGAGATCCCATTGCTTTTTTGAAAAATGTTAACTCTTTTTTTCATGCCAGAACCTACTTTAATTAAGATGAAATTACATCATATTTTAACATATATTTACTTAAAACTTTAAGAGGATGACAAAAATTAGTACGTTTCATTCCCGACAGTTTGTACTAATACGTCATCTTCTAAAGGAGAATATTACTTTTGTAATTTTGACAAATAGTTAAAACCAACAAACCTTTTATTCTGTGCGTCCCAAAGACGGAACTTTAACGACTTTAAGCTTGTTGCCAGTGTAATTGTTGGAACGTTTTGTAATGGTTCTGTATTATTGTGTACGTCTTCTAATTTATAGTTTGGTACTCTTGGACTTAAATGGTGAACATGATGATAACCAATGTTACCGGAAAGCCATTGTAACAGTTTTGGTAGCTTATAATACGAGCTGCCTTCCACAGCTGCCATAACGTATTCCCACTCTTCATTCTTTTCAAAGTAAGAATCCTCAAACGTATGCTGTACATAAAATAGCCAGATTCCTAAAGAGCCTGAGATTAAAAAGATAGGCAACTGTACTAATAAAAACGGAATCACTCCAAGCATCCAGCACAACAGTCCTGCGAATACAACAATTGCTATGTTAGTAAGGTACGTATTGTATCTCTCGTTGCGTCTAGCTCCTTTTTTGTTAAAACGATTTTTAATAAGAAAAACATAGATTGGTCCAAGTCCAAACATAACGATTGGATTTCGATATAAACGATATTTAATTTTTTCTAATAAAGAAGAGGAAAGGTATTCATCAACTGTAAGAACCCATATATCTCCAGTACCTCGTTTGTCTAAATTCCCGCTAGTAGCATGATGGATAGAATGGTCATGCTGCCATTGACTGTATGGGAATAAAGTAAGGATTCCTGTTATTGTTCCGAGTATTTTATTTGCATTTCTATTCTTAAAGAATGAGTAATGACAGCAATCATGGAAGATGATAAAAATTCGTACAAGAAAGCCAGCAGCAATAATGGTAAAAGCTAAGGTAAGTAGATAGGAAATCGCTAAGCTTTGATAGGCAAGAATCCATAGAATAATGAATGGACCGATTGTTGTGATAAGTTGAATAATACTATCTTTCGAATTTGACTGTTCATAAGGAGCGACTTGCTTCCTTAAATTACGTTGTAATTGTTTACTCATTTTTTAATTCCCTTCTTTAAAAACGTTAAGAAAAAGACAAAGTAGTCTGTAGTTAAAAAAAATTGAGTGGAATGAAAGGGAAGTAACGTTATATGTTGTCACCCATTTCAATCGTAAGTTTTCTATGCTAACTAGATTATAAAAATAGTTAATTGAAATTTGTAGACATAGGTGTCATAGAGTGAGTATGACAAGTGTCATATATGAGAGAAGACAAGTGGGAATTAGTGGGATTTATGAGGTTCATCTTTGGGGTATTTATTTATAGAGAAGACAGAAGTAGTAGAGGATTTAATTAAGCAAACGATTAGTGGTAAAACCGGGTGGTGCCTTTCACTTAAACAAAATCATAGACACATGCCCATAAAATAAAGTATAATGACAAATAGACAAAATTGATAGCAAAATTTCCCACCGTAAAGGGGAGTAGCGTCAGGTTTAACCTGAAATAAAGTCGTCATTACATGAACAAGGTTCATCGGCTTTATTGGCATAATTTTTGTGCTTAGCGAGACCTTTGCCACTATGGCAAAGGTCTCTTTATTTTTGTAAAAAGCAGTCTTTCAATCTTTAAAACTTTAAGATTGAAACATCAAAAGGAGGTAATCAGGATGGAAATGGATTTTCTCACTGCACTTTTATCTATTATTGTGA
Organism: Bacillus sp. AFS040349; assembly: GCF_002577655.1. NCBI lineage: Bacteria > Bacillati > Bacillota > Bacilli > Caryophanales > Bacillaceae > Bacillus > Bacillus sp. AFS040349. Next base: position 23,081 of record NZ_NUMC01000082.1, read on the forward strand.
TTGATTTAGTTTTAGCTGGAGACAATGCCATTCTAATTGGGCTTGCGGCAAGAAATTTGCCTAAACATCAACAGAAAAAAGTTATTTTGTGGGGATCGGTAGGAGCAATAGCGATTCGAATTGTTGCGACTTTAGCAGTTGTTTGGTTATTAGCTATCCCTGGTCTTCATTTAGTTGGTGGACTTCTATTAGTTTACATAGCTTATAAACTGCTTGTGGATGAAGAAGATCATAGTGATGTAAAAGCTGGAGATAGCTTCTGGGCAGCAATTCGTACAGTTATTATTGCGGATGCGTTAATGGGACTTGATAATGTTTTAGCTGTAGCAGGAGCATCCCATGGTAACATGCTTTTAGTTGTTATCGGATTACTTATTTCTGTACCAGTTGTTATGTGGGGTAGTACGTTAATTCTTAAATGGATAGACAGATATCCAATCATCATTACAATCGGTGCAGGTGTTCTTGCGTGGACAGCGTCAAAAATGATTGTTGGTGAACATTTCTTAAGTGGATTATTTGAAAATGGCTTTGTTAAGTATGGTTTTGAAATTCTTGTTGTCGCAGCGGTGATTTTATCAGCAAAATATGTTAAATCAAAATCTGTAAAACATGAGGACGAACAAGAAGTTCTATTGAAAACAGGATCTAATTAATTATGGAAAGAGGCAGCCCTTGTTGAAATTGGGGTTGCCTCTTTTTATATAGTAAAGTTGGAGAAAATCAAGTATATAATATGTTTTAGGAATTTTTAAAATTTTTCGAAAATAATGTAATTTTTTTCTATTAAAGGATATTTTTAATATTGATATTTTCGTGTAACCTTTTACAACACAAGTACGACTAATGTTTTTTAGGCAAAATTAGTTAAAGTATTTACTCGATAAAATAGGAAATTTATGATTATATATTTTCGTGAAATAACAGTTGATATTCTTTTATTAGAATCCTATAATACATAGGTGGAAGATCATTCAGAATATGGAAAAAATTCTTAGTATGAGTGATCTGGATATCTATACATATGTTAGTAATTAATTGGAGGGGTACTAGATGAAAAAGTTTTGGTTTTTAATTTCAGTGTTAATGTTGTCTATTGGATTAGCGGCATGTTCTGAAGAATCAGAGGGAACAACGGAAGAGCAAGATACAGCAGCAGGTGAAGAAGCAACTGAAGAAGGTGCTGACAAAGAACAAAACGCAAAAAGTGCCATGATGCAATTTTACATGACGGTTTCAAAAGCAATTAATGAAAATGATGCAGATTTAAATGCTTATGAAGCAGAAGAAGAGCCAACTGCAGAAATGAAACCAGCAGCTGAAGCTTCTGCAGCAGCAGTCGTAGAAGGACTTAATGGTGTAGAGGTACCAGAGGAATTAGCAGATCATAAAGCTGACTTAGAAGCAGCGATTAAAGATTTATCTGATTCTTATCAAGCAAAAGCAGATGAGTTGAAGAAAGACGCACCTTCATTAGATGCTGCGAATGAAACATTCACACAAGGTGATGAAAAATTCGGTAAAGTATTTGAAGCAGTTGGGTTAAATCCTTCTAGCTTAGGTACAGAGGTAAATGGGTAATAAATTTAGTAACCAGTCTCATATTGAGGCTGGTTTTTTTGTTCAAGAAGATAAAAAATAACTGTTTTTGCTTTTGAGGTGATAACCTTCCTTCTAAAGAGATACACTAAATTAAACAACATTTCTAAGAAAGAGGTGACATGTAATGGAAGGGATTTTTTTTCCACAAACAGATTATGCCTTTACATTATTCTCACCTGTTCATTTGGTAACTCTCTTTATCTTTATCATACTTATAGTTTTCATTTATATAGTAAGAAATGTTTTAAGACAAGAACCTTATAATAAAATTGCGCGTATTACTTTATTTTTTATTATGATATTTTCAGAAATCAGTCTACATATATGGTTATACTGGTTTGATTCCTGGACATATACTCACTCTTTGCCTTTGCATCTTAGTAGCATTACGATTCTATTATCTGCTGTTATGTTGTTGACCAAGTCATATTCTCTATTTGAGTTTACATTCTTTGCTGGTGTTGGTAGTGCGGTTCAAGCCATGATTACACCTGATATTAGTCATTACACATTTCCTCATTATCGATATGTGCATTTTTTTGTATCACACGGAAGTACTGTGCTTGCAAATTTATTTATGGTGTTTGTTGCTGGGTTCCGTCCTCAATTTAAATCAATTTGGAAGGCTTTTATATGGTTAAATGTTTATGCAGCCTTCATCTTTGTCTTAAATCTGATTCTTGGTGGTAATTATATGTATATATCTAGAAAGCCTGTTAATCCATCTATGATTGATTATTTTGGACAATGGCCGTGGTATATCATTCCTCTAGAGTTTGTGGCACTGGGAACATTTTTTCTGTTATTTCTGCCTTTTTGGCTCGTTAAATTGATTTCTAAAATGAGATGATTACTTATGCAATATGGAATAATTCCATAGAAAAAGAGCCTGCTAATGGCTCTCTTAATAAAGATTTACTCAAAAGTTACGAACGTTGGATACCTGATGTTGAGAAGCTTTTAATTAGTTTTTGAAGATTTCGGTGTCCTTCACGTAATTTAATTGTTTCTTCAATAATATGCTGGAAGCCTTCTAAATCTTTATCTGATGCATTAAGAAGTGATTTTGGAATTCCTTCTGCAAGCTGTTGTAAGGTCAAATCGTCTCTCACGAAAAATGACCACCTTTCCTTTAGTTTCTTTATCCGCTATGTTAAAACTCATTGTTCATTTTGCTTCTTCCTTGAATAAAAGAGGATAAAAATGAACGGATAAGAAGTAACAAAGCTCTTTTATTAATAAGTTTTAGAAAAGTGGAAGATTTCCTGCAAATATTTATCTACATTTCTCTGCACAATCTATTAAAATATGGCGGATAAACTAGATTTCTTTCAATTAACGACAGTAAAAGCTAAAATTTGGTATAAAGCTATAACAAAAAAGGTAGTTGATAGATTTTAAGAAAAAGTGAAGTTAATCTGTCATTATTGTGCAAGAAATGACAGGTAAAATAGGTTACTTCTTTGTTATTGTATGGATGAGGGGGAGCTTATGGAGAGTTTACAGAAAATAAATGATTCTATTGCATATATTGAAAACAATTTAGCTTCACATTTGTCTATTGAAGAAGCAGCAAAAATTGCCTGCATGTCCAGGTTCCATTTTCAAAGAATGTTTCAAATACTCACCGGATTTACTGTGGCCGAGTATATTCGAAAAAGAAGGTTAACATTAGCAGCACAAGAACTAATTCATTCAAATGTAAGAGTATTGGACATTGCTTTAAAATATGGCTATGAAAGTCCTGAATCCTTTTCGAAAGCATTTCGAAAAGCACATGGAATTAGTCCGACTGAAGTGAGGCACACAGGCAAAACCGTCAAAGCCTTTCCTAAGCTTTCCTTTCAAATCCAACTAAAAGGAGAAGAAGAAATGAATTATAAGATCATTCAAAGAGAAGCATTTCAGGTTGTTGGTAAAGGGATCCGGGTCTCAATGGAGAATAATAATGAAAGAATTCCATTATTTTGGAAAGAATCTAATGAGAATGGGTTTTCTGAGAAGCTTGCACAACAAGCTGGAGAAATGGGAATATTAGGAGTCTGTGCGGAAGGTAATCAACAAAAAAATGAATTTACCTATTATATAGCGGTTGAAAAAACTACCGATAAGATATCTCCAGATTTAGAGGTCAAAGAAATACCTGCTGCAACGTGGGCTGTTTTTGAGTCTGTTGGTCCTATGCCTCACGCTATTCAACATGTTTGGAAACGAATTTTTTCTGAGTGGTTTCCTGCGACAGGGTACGAGCATGCACCTGCACCTGCACCTGAAATAGAGGTTTACCCTGAAGGAGATGCTTATTCAGAAGATTATCGAGCGGAAATATGGATTCCGGTTATTAAAAAATAGTAAAACAACACCCCCTTGGTACTATTACTCACCAAGGGGGTGTAAATGGTTTATTCTTCTATAATTTTCACTTCTACTTGCTGTTTTCCCCATTGTAGGGCATCTGATTCCGAGGGAATAAAAACATCAATTTTATTTCCTTTAATAGCTCCACCGGTATCTGCCGCAATCGCTGTCCCATAACCTTCAACCTCTACAGTTGATCCTAATGGAATCACATCAGGATCAACTGCTATTACCTTTTTATCAGGATTTGCATGGAGATCAATACCCATCTTAGTTGTACCTGAGCAGCCTTCACAATTTGCTGTATAGGCAGTAGCAGTAACAGTTAATTCTTTACTATTTTCCTTATTTGATTCTGTTTTTTTATCTTCAGAAGACGCTTGTGCTTTTTCGTTTTCTTTAATGATTAACTCGTCTCCCGGTTTAATGATGTGTGAATCAATTTTGTTCCAGGCTTCAATTTCTTCAATATCAACATCATATTCTTCAGCAATATCCCATAATGTTTCTCCTGTTGATACTTCATGTGATTCATGCAGTTTTAATTGATCATTTGGATGAATGATATCACCAGGAAGTTTATTCCAATCTATTATATTCTCTACTTCTACTTCATTTAACTTTGCGATTTCCCATAAAGTGTCACCTTCTTTTACAGTCACCTCTTCTGCAGCTGCATGTGCTGAAAATCCAGCTGTTAGTGATGCGAAGGTAATTAAGGATAAAATCTTATTTTTCATGTTGTATAACCTCCTTGTTAGCACATTAGCTAATCAATGAGTTCATCTTACCACGAATAAAAGAGTTTAAAAGAACAAGCACTTAACAGTTTGTTTACGTTATTACAATAAGATGATAGGAACGTTACAAACGATCCATATCATTCTAGTCTATCTAAAAATTTCCTGGTAAGGAAAAATGGAAAGGGAAAATCAAAAAAACGAGAGTCATGTTGCTCTCTTAAACATGACTCTCGTTTACTTCAGTTTCACTTACTTTTTGAATTTTATCAACAAACATTTGATACACTTTTCGTTTTTCTTCCAAAACTCGTATGTATTGCTTCAATTGTTCGTATTTTTCAACAAAGGGTACGTGATATGTTGATTTGATCGTTTCAATAATTTCATCATTTATTGTTGATTGAATAACCTGTTTTGTAATACCTGACTTATAAGAATAGATTTGTAATTCACTTTTGATTTTTTCGTATTCTTCATCTAAATCAAGTTTTTGTTTTAACATTTCCTCTTTCCACTCATCTAGTGCATCTTTAACATAAGGTTCCACTCTAACCCCTCCTATGTTTATAGTATTCATTCTCGCTACTTATTTAATGGGGGGAGTAGGTGTGATTTCGAGAAGGATATTCTAAAGAGTCATTTCTCATGTTTTTGAATAAGATGAAATAACTTGAAAAAATGGGAGTGAATATAATGGACGTCCTTTCAGCTATTGCAACTAGAAGGAGTATTGGAAAAGTAAAGGAAGATCCTGTCCCGAGTGAGTTGATTCATCAAATTCTTGAAGCAGGAACATGGGCTCCTTCACATTTCCGAACAGAGCCATGGAGATTTTTTGTATTAACTGGTGATGCCAGAAAAGCACTCGGTAAAACACTCGCATCTCTCGTAGAAAAAACACTAGAAGATCCAAATAGTGAAGAAAGTCGAAAGCGACTAGAAAGAGAAGAAAATAAACCCTTGCGAGCACCGGTTATAATCGCTGTTGCAGTAGAACCAACAACAGCAAACAAACGTGTCATGATGAAGGAGGAAGTTGCAGCTGTCTGTGCAGCTGTTCAAAATATGCTGCTCACAGCCCATGCCCTTGGATTGGGTGCTATTTGGAGAACAGGTGAAAGCTGTTATTCGAATGAAGTAAAGGAACTGTTTACATTATCTTCCGAATCGGAGATGGTTGGATTATTATACATTGGCTACCCTGATATGAAAGAAATGACGGGAAAAAGACAGGCAGTCTCAGCGGTAACAACTTGGCTTGAAAATGAAGAGGATTTTGCTTGATTTTTGTCATTGCTTAAAGTGACAGCCCAATTAATTGAAATTGGGCTGTTTTTGAATGGAGTTCTAATTGAGTTAGTAATGAATGTGACGGTGGGTAATGTGTGTAATGTTGGGAAATGACAATCATCGCGGATATGAACGACAAAACGATTGGAAAAATCAAGGGAAGTGTCGTTCATCGCGGGTATGAACAAAAAATCGAAAAGAACATAAACAAAATTGGTACATCTCACCTTTACAAACTATCAATTTGCATTTTCGTAGAAAATTTGTTTTAATAAGATGTTACATTTTATAAACAAGTAAAATGTAAAAGCAAGTAACCATCTCTGTATGTATATCTTGCAAATATAATATAGAAGGTGAAAAATATATGTCAAAAGAATATCGCGTTTTACTATACTATCACTATGTTCAAATTGATAACCCTGAGGAGTATGCTCAAGAGCATCTAGAGTTTTGTAAAAACCTTGGGCTAAAAGGCAGAATTTTAATTGCTACAGAAGGAATTAATGGAACAGTTTCAGGGACTGTTGAGCAAACGGATCAATACATGGCTCACATGAAAGAAGATCCTCGCTTTGCTGAAATGGTTTATAAGATAGATGAAGAAGATGAGCATGCCTTCAAAAAAATGAAGGTTCGTCATCGCCCAGAGCTTGTGACGCTTCGTTTAGAAGATGATGTTAATCCTTTAGAGCTAACAGGTAAATATTACAGCCCTAAAGAATTTATGGAAGCTATGAAACAAGAAGATACTGTCATTATTGATGCTAGAAATGACTATGAGTATGCTGTTGGTCATTTCAAAAATGCGATTTTACCTGACATTAATACGTTTAAAGAGTTACCAGATTGGATTCGAGAAAATAAAGACCAGTTTGAAGGCAAAAAGATCTTAACGTATTGCACAGGTGGTATTCGTTGTGAAAAATTCTCAGGTTGGCTTCGTCAAGAGGGGTTTGATGATGTGGCACAGCTTCACGGTGGGATTGTTACTTATGGTAAAGATCCTGAAGTACAAGGGAAGAATTGGGACGGTCAGTGTTATGTATTTGATGAGCGTCTAATCGTACCTGTTAACCGAGTAGAACCAACTGTAGTTGGAAAAGATCATTTTACTGGTGAACCTTGTGAACGCTTTGTTAACTGTGGCAATCCTGAATGTAATAAAAAAATTCTTTGCTCTGAAGAAAATGAGCATAAATACTTGCGCGCATGTAGTCATGAGTGTCGTGTACATGAACGTAATCGCTATGTTTCGGAAAATGGATTAACAGAAGAGCAGGTAACAGAAAGATTAGCTGCTTTAGTATAAAGATGAAGTGCAATGACTAGCTATTTACTAGCTTTCATTGCACTTTTTTATTTGCCACTAGTTGACATAGATAAGAAAAATATGATATTTAAATAATAGTTTAGCACTCTAGAGCTTAGAGTGCTAAACTAGAAGAAGGAGTGTCCATAGAACACCTAATCATTTTCTATTTTACTACATAATAAAGTAGGCTAAATTTTCGAAGAGGAGAGGTTGTAAATTGGAAAAAAAGCAATTTAAAGCAGAATCCAAAAGATTGTTGGAAATGATGATTAACTCTATTTACTCACAACGAGAGGTGTTTTTAAGAGAGTTAATTTCAAATGCTAGTGATGCAATTGATAAAATCTACTACAAAGCATTAACAGATGATTCTTTAAGCTTTGAAAAGGATAGTTACTTTATCAAAATTACACCAAATAAAGAAAATAGAACACTTACTATTTTAGATACAGGTATTGGCATGACAAAGGAAGACCTTGAAAACAACCTGGGTATTATCGCGAAAAGCGGTTCCTTAGCGTTTAAAAAGGAAAATGAATCAAAAGACGGCCATGATATAATTGGTCAATTTGGAGTTGGATTTTACGCTGCATTTATGGTGGCTGATGTTGTTACTGTTATCAGTAAAGCGCTTGGAAGTGATGAAGCTTACAAATGGGAATCAGAGGGTGCTGAAGGCTACACAATTGAACCGCATGAAAAAGATACAGTTGGTACAGAAATTATTTTGAAGATAAAAGAAAATGAAGAAGAAGATAACTATGATGAGTTTTTAGAGGAATATAAACTAAAATCAATCATTAAAAAATACTCTGATTTTATCCGCTATCCGATCAAAATGGATGTTAAAGGCCAACGAGCTAAAGAAGGCAGCGATAACGAGTTAGAAGAATACGAAGAAGAACAAATCATCAACAGCATGGTGCCAATCTGGAGAAAAAATAAAAATGAATTAACAGATGAAGACTATGTGGCATTTTACAATGAAAAGCATTACGGATTTGATAAGCCGATTAAGCACATTCATATTAATGTTGACGGTACAGTAAGATACAATGCAATTCTTTATATCCCTGAAAACATGCCATATGATTATTATTCAAAAGAATATGAAAAGGGCTTAGAGCTTTACTCAAACGGTGTATTAATCATGAATAAATGTCCGGAACTCCTTCCAGATTATTTTAGCTTTGTTAAAGGAATGGTTGATTCTGAGGATTTATCACTTAATATTTCAAGGGAAATTTTACAGCAGGATCGACAGTTAAAGTTCATTTCTAAAAACATTAGCAAAAAAATTAAAAATGAATTAAAAAGTCTCATGAAAAATGATCGTGAAAATTATGAGAAGTTTTACAAATCCTTTGGCAGACAGCTAAAATATGGAGTTTACAGTGACTTTGGTAGCAACAAAGAAGTGTTACAGGACTTATTAATGTTTTATTCTTCAAAAGAGAAAAAGCTTGTTTCACTTGATGAGTATGTTTCAAGAATGGCTGAAGATCAAAAGTATATTTACTATGCTTCTGGTGAGTCGATCGAGAGAATTGAAAAATTACCACAAACAGAATTAGTGTCTGAAAAAGGCTATGAAATTCTTTTCTTCACAGAAGATATTGATGAATTTGCTATCAAAATGCTCATGAGCTATAACGAAAAAGAATTCAAGTCGGTTTCTAGCGGTGACTTAGGAATTGAGTCAGAAGAAGATCAAAAGCAAACAGAATCCGAGCAAACTGAAAATAAAGAGCTCTTTGAGTTCATGAAAAATATCCTTTCAGATAAAGTAAAGGATGTAAGATTATCCAAGCGTCTAAGATCTCATCCTGTTTGCTTAACAACTGAGGGTGAAGTAACAATTGAAATGGAAAAAATTCTAAGTGCTATGCCTGATAACCAAAATGTAAAGGCAGAAAAAGTCTTAGAAATCAACAGCAACCACGAAGTGTTTCAATCTCTAAAGAATGCATTTGAGAGTGACAAGGAAAAGGTAACATTATATACAAATCTTCTATACAACCAAGCATTGTTAATTGAAGGCTTACCAATTCAAGATCCGGTTGAGTTTACAAATGATATGTGTAAGGTAATGGTATAATGAGAAATCCACCAGTTTTTTATAGCTGGTGGATTTTTTTATAAGGTTGGTGTTGATCGGTTTATTTTTTCTCCTCTTCCAACCTCTGTGCAAGTTCTACAAATTGCTTCATTCCATCCTTTAACTTTTTTTCATTTTCGTACGAAAAGCTTAGACGTATCCAGTGAGATTCTTGTTTTAATGGATCACATACTACACCTGGTACAAATGAGATAGAGTGAGGAAGGCTTTTTAACAGCAATGATTCAATTGATAAATTATCGGGCAGTTGTACCCATAAACTTAAACCGCCTTGTGGGCTGCTCCATTTCCAGTTTGTTTTCGCTAATTCCTCCTCCATCATTTCCTTCCTAATCTCTAACGCAATTCTTAGCTTTTCTAAATGTTGGTGTAATCGTAATGACGAAAAATAATGGAGGAAAATCTTCTGATTAAGAAGAGGTGATCCATTATCAATTAACGATTTTGATGTGAGTAACATGGGCATAATAGAAGGCTGAGAAATAATTGTTGCAACCCTTAATCCTGGCGAGATATATTTGCAAAAGCTTCGAACATAAATGACTGTCCCAGCTGTATCATACGTATAAATCGGGAGAGGTGGGGGCTGTTCATAGTAAATATCATGATAAGCATCATCTTCAACAATTAAACAACGATACTGTTCAGCCAATTCTACTAATCTTTTTCTTTGTTCTACTGAAATAGTATAGCCAGTTGGATTGTGAAAGGTTGGATTTGTGTAAAATAGTCGTGGCTTGTATTGCTTTAGCATGCTTTCTAGCTGTTCTAAGTCATATCCATTTTCGGATATATCAACAGTCATAATGCGTGCTCCTTGCGCTTGAAAAATATCAATAGCAGCACAATAACTCGGTCTCTCAAAAAGAACAATATCTCCGGGTTTAATAAAAGTTTCTGAGATTAAATGAATGGCCTGTTGTGAACCAGAAGTAATTAATAGGTGATCTTTCGTGAGATGTGTTTTAAATTGTTTCACAAAGTATTCAGCAAGAACCTCCCGCAGTTCTTCATCTCCTTGAACAGTTGAATAGGTAGCAAGAACTTTAGGATAAAGATCGAACACTTTTTTCACATAGTCTGAAAAAAAGTGATTTGGTAAAAGATTTGGGTCAATTAAGGCTTGAGAAAAGTTATAGGTAACAGGTGCTCTATGAATTTCTGATAGGTGATTTTTTTTTGTATAAGCAGCTATGATAGGATTTTCACTATATTCATAGTCTTTAGTTATTTGTGGTTGCACATAATAACCTGACTTATCCTTAACATATATTTTTCCTTCTTTTTTTAGTAATTGATATGCTTTTAATACAGTGAGTCTGTTAACGTTGAATTGAGTGGCTAGGCTGCGAACCGAGGGAAGTTTGTCGTGAGTTTTCCATTCTTTCCGCTCTATTTGATTCACCACATAGTGATAGATCTGTTTATATAATAATTGTTCACTTTGCACAGCTTTTGCCAACTCCATTTCCTCTTAATGTAATGATTTTAACATGTTTCCATTCTAACTGTTCTATTGTGTTCAATCTGTTCTATAGCGCTAATCGTATGATCAACATAAAGGAGGAGTTTAGAATGGTCATTATAAATTATGTTTTAATGTGTATTATTTTTGGGACGACTTTTATGGCGATAAAAATAGGAGTAGATTCAGGGTTGCCGCCGTTTTTATCGGGGGGAATTCGCTTTTTTATCGCAGGCTTTTTATTGTTTTTGATTATGCTTGTTAAAGAGAAGAACATCATGCGTTTATTAGTTAGAAAGGAACTTTTTCTATCAGGGGTTGGTTTGACGTTTGGGACATTTGCAACATTGTATTGGGCAGAACAGTATGTAACATCCGGAATAGCGGCGGTTTTATCCGCAACCGGTCCGATGTTGATCATTGTGATTCAGAGTATTATCTTAAGGCATAAAGTCAGAAGAACATCCATTGTAGGATGTATGATCGGTGTCATAGGAGTTTTATTTCTTATATTACCAAGCTTTTCACTTGAGGTGAATTCCTATTGGATCATTGGTTGTTTTGCCATCATTCTTGGAGAGGTTTTTTATGCATCAGGTACGATCTATACGAAGAGTGTATCAAAAAACTTTGAAGGAATTCACCCAGTTGCATTAAATGCGGTTCAAATGATGTATGGGGGAATTTTATTATTTATTTTAGGTTTGTTCACAGAAGAAATTTCTGCGCAAACAATCATACAACCAGCCTCACTTTTGTCTCTTTTTTATTTAATTGTAATTGGCTCAATGGTTGGTCATAGTTTATTTTATTGGCTTGTAGTTAAGACAGATCCGGTTTTCCCGTCAACCTGGCTTTATATTTCACCTTTTATTGCGGTTGTTGTAGGAGTTCTTTTTTATGATGAGTTTTTTTCTTGGTTAACAGGAGTAGGTGCTGTCACTATTTGTATAGGGATGATTCTTATCAATTATGAAACTTTAAAAGAGCGAGTGATTGCACAAAGGAGCAAATATATAAAGGTTTAGTAGGATTCAAGAGGGCAGAGAGAATACTAATAGGTTCTGTTTTGAAGCATATTGATTGTAATTCGAACTAGGAATTAATATGCAATTTGGCAAGTAAGTTAGTAAAGAAAAATGCTTGGAGACTTTATATGCTCCAAGCGTCTTTTAATACTGAGATAAGCACTGCACAGGATTAAGTGAACTCCCATTCTTTGAGAGTCACCAGAAAATAAGCGGAGAAATTCCTCTTAATGAGGAAATATCACGAAAAATAGATGAAACAGACGGAAAGATTCCGCTTATTTAATCGAAGAAGATGAAAATGGGCCATTTTCCTTTGCTTAACCGGAAAAATTCCGCTTATATCCCCAAATCGAGCTCCATTTTTAGATTTAACCGGAAAAACTCCGCTTATTTAAACAATTTTGTATTCGAAAACCCGAACCAGTTAAGGAAATACACACTGCCTTTTACTTTAGTTGTTTTATTACATCACTCGTTTTAACAATCGTCGCAAATTCCTTATGTAAGGTTGCCAATTCTGTTTGATGAATATCTTCGGGAGTATAATATGTACCATTTTGATCAGTAATTTCAAATGCTGCCGTAGCATCTGAAACAAGATAATTTGTAAATCCGAGGTTTCCGCTCATACGTGTTGTTGTTGAAACGCAATGTTGTGTAGATAGACCAGTGATAACAACCGTTTTGATTTGATTTGTTTTTAAATAGGTTTCTAATTGTGTTCCAATAAAGGCACTATTAACATTTTTTTGCATAATTACTTCACCTGATAAAGGCTTAATGCTGTCTTTAAACTCTGTTCCCACTGGATTCTTATAATGAAGAGGAGATTGTGGCTCCAACGATAAGTGTTGTGAATAGATGACTATCCAGTTACGTTTTCGCCACTCTGTTAACAACGTTAAAATATTGTTTTCAGCTTCCAGGTTGTTTCGTTTACCCCAATAAGGATCATCAAATCCTTTTTGTACATCTAACACTAGCAGTGCTGGCTGATTTTCAATGATGTTCATTCCTTCGCCTACCTTCTTCTTTAATATAAGAACACCTATAGTGTAGGTAAGAAAAGAAAGATCCATTCTAAAAGAAAAAATTAGCCCCCATTTTTTTATAGGAATGGGAGCATAGAATACCAGCTATTCTTCCCTCTTCATAGTATTAAGCATTCGGTGAAAAGGGCATTTGGATAAAGCTGAATCATCATCATGGAGATAATACTGCTTCCATTCAAAATTATCTTCTTCACCATAGCTGTTTAAATCAGGGTGGATGGAAATAGAATCGTAATGTGTAATTCTTTCTCTAATATTAGATTTTATTTTTTGTGCCAGCGAAGGGGAAGAATTAAATTTCTCAAGTACTCACCTTGGCGTAATTGCAAGCATAAAATATGGGAAATATCGACTTTGGCGATTTTGATGGGCTGGAGTAGCGCAATACATAAAGTATTTTTCACCTTGAAAACAAAATTCCCATGCAGAATCATGTGGATCAACAGGAATATTTTCCGGCCATTCAATGGAATCAAACTCACTTGCCCAACTTAATTGCTTCCAAAACATTTGTTCAAATTCTTCAACACTAGTCTTGGATAAATCGGCTGGTGTTTCATAAAAGATAATAAGAGATGTATATTTTCCATAGTTTTTTGATTGTGGTGTATAAGCGGAAAGTAAGTTAGCAAGTTCTTCAGCAGATGAAACTTCTCTAGGATCCCCTACAAAGCCGTATCGTAAATGATTTAATGAATGACCTTGAGTTGCCGGTATACACGGGAACCTTTGCTCTTTATCCACCATTTTAGCCTCAAACTTTTCCAAAGCATCTTTTTTCCAAACCTGTAGATCATCTATATTTAGTGATTCTTTTTCAAATAGTTCCATGTAATCATTAACCTCCTATCACATGTACCATATTCAAAACATTGGGTGTAGGTGAATGACTTAACGGTAAAAAGTTGCATAGGGGCAAAAATAGGCGCTCAATAATAAGGAATAGTTATTTTCTTCCAAGATCATACTGAAAGAGAGAAATAATAACCTCTTATAATATAAAGTCAAAGGAGCTATGGTGAATGATACATACTAAGCAAATTCGGGAGAGGGTTGTTGAGCTGCCGACAAGTGCTAGACCGTTGTTAAATCCAGATGATGTCTGGGTACCTGAGGGTTATAAAGTTGAGGTCGTGGCAGCGGGCTTATCTTTTCCAACTGGGATGGGATTTGCAGATGATGGAACCCTTTATATTTTAGAAGGTGGAAGTACTTGGCCAACACGTCCAGCGTTACCACCTAGAATTCTTAGTTTAACACCCTCTGGAGAGCTAGATGTATTTGCTGTAGAAACATTAGGTGGACCAAGAGGAGTTACCTATCACGAAGGTTATATCTATGTAACATGTAAAGGTGGATATCTTGCTAGAGTGGTCCGTTATGATGTGAAAACAAAGAAAAGAGAAGTGTTAATTGAAAAAATACCTAGTGGTGGTTGGCATGAACCAGGTGGTCCTGTATTTAGTCCTAAGGACGGTTTAATGTACTTTGCCAATGGCTCTGTTTCACAAAATGGTGTATGTTTACCGGCTGGTTTTACAGTGGACCTAGCAAAGCATCCAGAGGCTCATGATATACCTGGGGATGACATTACTCTTACTGGTCATAATGTAACGTCTAGAAATCCACTCATGCCATTTCCCTTTTTAACAGAAACGGGAGCGTTTAAACCGTTTGGAACACCTGCAAAGAAGGGTGAAAAAATTAAGGGAGAACTTTGGTGTTCAACCGGACTTTGGCGAGCTAAGCCAGATGGAAGCGAGCCTGAATTATTAGCATGGGGACTAAGGAATCCTTATGGCTTAGCATTTAATGATGAGGGAGAGCTGTACGCATCTGATAACTGTTTAGAGGAAAAAGGAGAAAGAGCTATTGCAGGTGATCCTGATCGAATTTGGCATATTCGCAATGCTATGACCTCTCATGGATCTGTAAAAAAGCCTGATTGGTATGGATTCCCAGATATGAGAGCAGATGGAGTTCCTGTATGGGATGAAAAATGTAAACCTGCAAAGGGGAAAGAAGCAGAGCAATTAATCGAAAATCCGCCTGAATGGGCTGGCCCTCCTGTTTATCTTGAGAAACCTCATTCCGCTATGACAAAGATGGACTTTAGCCGTTCAGATGATTTTGGGTATCGTGGAGAACTATTTGTAACCGAATGGGGTACATATGCACCGTTAAATTCACCACATGAGAAAGATCTTAACAACGGTTTTCAAGTTGTAAGGGTTGATGTTAAGACGGGAACATCAGAAGTGTTTATGAAAAATAAGCAACTTGGTGCAGCATCAGCACATCAATCAGGTGGAATAGAGCGACCTGTTGATTGTAAATTTCATCCGGACGGAAAGAGTTTATATATTTTAGATTTTGGTCACTCCCCTGTTACTGAAGGATATATCCATGCCTATGGTCATACAGGTGCGTTATGGAAAATTACAAAAGAAGAATAAGAAAGGAAAAAAGATGAAAACAGAAAATCCCGTATTATTAATTGAGCTAGATGATGAGATAAGGAATCAGCAATTAAACGAAGTAGAAAAATGGTTTGAACATGTACTAACTGCTCAAATGGCATTTGAAGTTGTCATTCAAAAAATAATCCCAAAAATTCAAGAGCCTCACATAAAGGAAGCCATTGAAAAGATAGAGGGCGCTACAAAGGAACATCAGAAAATAGCAAAACAACTATTTCAATTAATTAATCGTAATCCAGATATTGTAATGGACCGCATTCTAGGAACAACGGTTTCTAAGCTAGAGGAAGGACTGCTCACATTTCAAGATTTGATGGCGGGAGCAGTAGGTTCATGGCAAGGAATGCACCAACTACTTCTTCTCAATCAACAGGCAATGGGTGCCTTTGCGGTTGCTGAACAACTAGGCTTGTCTTTAGGAATAAAAGAAATTGTAAAAGCTACCTTTAAAGTTGTTCATGAAAAAACAATGCACCAACTTTTAATACAAGAATACATGTTGGAAATGGCACCAATTTCTATCCTTTATAAACAAAATGTTTAGTTGAAGAATAGTGAAAGATTTCCGTTGGTCCTGCCCGTGGAGTCTTTCACTGCTAAAAAAGGACAGGTATTAAGAAACGAAACTGGTCTAAATAGGCTTTCAGTAGCATTTAACTAGGTAGTGTCAAAAGATT